>JAWSUW010000153.1:0-8229 GCA_033549245.1 Bacillota bacterium
GGGTGAATATAATGACACGTTCCCTTTTTTCATGAATCACTTCGCATATTGCTTTAAGTTGCTCAAATTTTCCACTATGTTCCGATTTATAATCCTCTCTGCCCAGGTATTGATCTGGATGATTACAGATTTGCTTAAATTTCATAATACTGGATAGAACAAGCCCTTTTCGCTCGATGCCTTCAGACACCACCAGCTTTTCTGATATCTGTTCAATCAATTGCTTATATAACGCGGACTGTTTCTTCGACAAAGTAGTGTATGCGTTCATTTCCAGTTTGTCTGGAAGATCTGCAATAATACTTTTATCGGTTTTCAATCTTCTGAGTATGAACGGCTGGATCATCCTACGAAGCTTTGCATATCCAATTGCGTTGTCGTTAAGTTTTTTAGTGAAGTCGGTAAACTCTTTGGCTGTTCCCAGCAGTCCCTGATTTAGAAAATCAAACAATGACCAGAGATCACTCAATTTGTTTTCAATCGGTGTTCCTGTCATTGCAATTTTCATTTTGGCAGGAATTGCCTTGATGGCCTTTGTCTGTTTGGTTCCCGGATTCTTTATGGCTTGTGCCTCATCGAGTATCAAATAATCCCAGTGTCTATCCTTAAGTGCTTCAAGCCTGAGAGCCATTCCATATGTAGTGATGTATAAAAAGGACCCCTCTTTGATTTCAAGCTTTTCCGAACTTTTCAGATCACTTTTGTGAAGGACTTGATAAGGCATTTCCGGTGCAAAATTCTCAATTTCCTTCTGCCAGTTTCCAATCAACGATGCAGGTAATATAAGAAGCGCCTGTACATTTCCAACTGCTCTTCGTTTTTCCAAAAAAGCAATCATTTGTACTGTTTTTCCCAATCCCATGTCATCCGCCAAACATGCGCCAAACCCAAATTGAGCCATCTGATTGAGCCATTGATAACCCGTTTCCTGATACGCACGTAAATTGGCATGAAACGACTTGGCTGTTTCAATTTTCTCAATTTTATCTGGGTGAACCAAGTTTTCCTTCATCACTTTAAGCCATTGACCATTAGATATCGATACTTCTATCTCATCCGCTTTGAGGTCCAATAGCTTGTCTATGTTAAGCTCCAGCCTCATTGCATCTCCAATGGACAAGATTTCATTTTTTGTAAGGTCCTTTACCTTGTCAAAGGCGGAAAGTACGGCTTCTATTTTATTTTTGTCAATTTCAACCCATTTCCCCTTGTATTGTACCAAGCCCTCTGCCATTTCCAAATAAGATCTCAACTCCTGCTCGGATATCATATCATCCCCAAAATTGATAGTGGGGTGAAAATCCATAATGGCATCCAAACCAATCTTGGAGGGTCCTTTTTCTCCGACTGTCACCGATAAACGAATTGAATTTTTGCTTTTGCGCCACCAATCGGGTACTCTGCACATAATTCCAGCTTCTTCATATATCCCAAGTTCCCTTAAAATGATGTATGCCTCTTCTGCAGTGAGTTTTAGAGGTGCAAAAAGTTCACCGCTTTCCAGTAATTCTGAGATGAAAGTGCTTTTTTCCGCCGCTTTGATCACCGTAGAAATAAGCGACAGTAATTTTTTTTCATCCCCTTCAAATTCTGACAAAGCATTCTTAAGGGGTGTATGCACTGCACGCTTGCTTTTGACCGGTTTTGTCGAATATGTCGCCATAAATGCGAATGGATATTGACCTTCATTACTTTCCACCAAATGGAAAAATACTCTTCCCACCACGTTAATCTTTGAATTGTTCTCGGTAAAATATCTTTCAACAGTACCGTCGAACGTTTTGATTTCAAATCTAAAGACGCTCAAAAGAGCATTCCAAAGTGATTGAAGCCAGTACTCATCAACAAATTCCATGCCAGTTACAAAAGGGAGCTCTTCCTTTAAACGATATAATTCGTCCTCCGTCAACTCTACCATTATGGCATCCCGACTGAATTCAATATCAGATTGTCGACTTAGTTTTGTGATCAACATTTCAGCTATATGGTGTAGGTATTCTATAGAAGGAGAAAACCATTTCTCCTTCTTTAAAAATCCAAGATGATACAAAGCACTGTATTTTTCCGTTTCAAACGCCTCTATCCACTTTTTGATTTCATCGTCCTGATTTTCGACTCCATCAACAACAAAGGTGTCAGGCAAAAAATAGGCATTCAATACATTTAATTCTATCGTTTTCAGACGTGCCATTTGCGATGTTCTCCTTTTCGAATCAGAATTACTCTTGAAATCATAGATAATCGACATCATCATACTCCATTGCTTCTCTTATTGTCAATACAATAGCGACAATTGTGCATCACCTAGTTACCGCCATAGGCGTACCAGGTACGCCTACGGCGTTAACCAGGTGGCGCTCATGAGTCATTCAAGATGAAAAAACACGTGAAAGTCTCATCCATTGACTAGACTCCCACGTGTTTCTTATCTAAGCTCATTCAATTCTTTTGCCAGATCATAAGAAATAATCTGGTATGGTTCTGTTTCTTTGTACGCTTTCTCTTGATGCATATATTCAACAATCTCTCTTGAACGATAATCCTTAAACTTATTAGATATCAACTCAAGAATACTCAACTCATCCAAAGAAAATTTAGACATATTTACATCTGCGTTTGGAACAATTCTATAACTAATGTCATCATAAATGATTTCCTCTTCAATTTTAACTGTTGGCAAATGAATAATTTCATCATAAGCAAGTGGTAATGCTCCATAAGTCATATGTTTGTAGACCAAACCAATCATCGCTTTACCGTGCCTTTTATAATGGATTACATCAGCATACCATAAAAGTTTCATAAGTTTCACTTTATATAGTTTGTTAACGAATTGAGCAAAATACCCCATAACATTAGCCAGTTTTTCCATGTCTAAAATCTTGTATCCATTAAAATCACTTTCTTGATCATAATTTAAATACACACTGATGATTTCTTGCATTTTAAGATATTGAATACCGGATTTCTCTACTCGCTCAACAATTTTACTTCTGATTTTGAGAAATTTTTCCTTGGTGAATTTGACCTTATGTCTCTCCAAACTTTGAATTGCAAACAATGGATTTTCAAGAGTCATTCTCATCAAATTATCATAGGTTTCATCTTGAATTGTCTTACTTTCATAACGGGTGACTGTAATTTCACCCCATCCCAGAAGATTGGAAAACTCACTCTGGGTAAGTTCGTACAACTTACGGATCTCTGCTATCTCATGTGAAGTCAACAAACCCTTTGATTTTCTATACACATTTCTTGCCCTTAACAGATTTTCATCAAAAATTGTCGCCGGCACAAATTCATTTTCTTCTTCATTCGTTACAGAACATGAAAAAAAGACCTCTTCATATTCTATGGTTTCTCCTTTTATGACTCCTTGTGTTATTCTCTTCTTTTTATCAAGCAAATGAACATTATCGCAAATTGGGCAATCCATCTCAATTTTTTTATCAAAATTTCACTGTTCATTTATTACACCTCTCTTGATATGTATATTATAAACTATCAATTGATAGTTAGTCAACCGATGTTTAACCTCCTTCTTCAATGATCCTACAATCCGCAATGATTTAGGATTAAACATGAGTGTCGCATTCAATGTCTTCGCAAAAGCAGTAGTACGCGAACAAGGAATACCATTTGAAGTTTCTCTAAAGAAAGATACTTTTCAAAATGAGGCAAATATGGAAAGGCTAACACAATCATTGGCTAGTCTAAAATCAGAGAATTTAATCGATTAACACAACCGCAATGGACGAACCGCCTTTTGGGTACCTGGTACGCCTACGGCGGTAACCAGGTGGCGCCAGAATTTCACAGGTTGGTGCGGCACTTCTTCGCACGATGTTCCCTCACAGTTCGAGGTGCGAGATTCAGAAAAATGGCAATTTCCACAGTTTCAAAGCCCTTGCTTGCGGCCACTTCAATGAAGCGTTTCTTGATCCGAACAATTTTGTCAGATCGTTCACGTGACAGAATGCGATAAAACATTTCATCCGAATCCACCAGTTCTCTCAACATAGTCCGCATAATCTGCTGATGCCTTTCCTTAATCTCATCTTCGGTTTCAAAATGGGTGACGCCTGTAAGCCAATCTTCCAGTAGCTGAGTGTACATGGCAACCGATTTGTCTTCCTCCGTGTGAAAAAAGGAAAGCAACGCTTTTCGGTTGACGATGAACTGGCGACTGGAGATCACCTCCATATGTGCGCTCCACTTATAGTCCTTGGGATGTTTAACCAGTCCTGATTTAACCGGATTCACGGCAACATAGAGAACCAATCTAAAGAAATGTACTGAATCCTTCACCATGATTGATGTGAAGCGAGAGCCGAAAATCGTGCCACACCGGTTGTATTTCTGATTGTAAAATTTGCTGTAGGTCAAATTGATCTTATGCATCACTTGACCAATGTGGACCTCCTTCATCTGAATCACCAGATGGTAGTGGTTGTCCATCAGGACATAATATAATAGATTGAACGGAAGCTCCACCATAGTGTCTTTCAAGATTTGACAAAACATGGCCTTATCGAGCTGCTCGTCAAAAATGAAGTTCTGGTTGTTGCCTCTTTGCATGACATGATATATGCCGCCTTCGTAGTAATTGCGAGGTTTTCTGCCCATAGTCACCACCCATTGTAATGCCACTTTCCATCGCCTTTGAAATTCAACCAATGGTGTGTCTCGAGATCATATAGAATCATATCCAAAATGTTATAGGACATGCCCGAGAGTTTGCTTAATGTTTCCGTGGACATCGGAGCAATTCTCAAAATCTCAAGAAGTTCAGTCTCCGGTCCTTTCCAAAATGATCGCTCCACATCAAATGCACCGGCACCGTCATCGATCAATCGATTGTTGCCTTCACACCGGAGAGAATCTTCCGGACCTCTGATGCTCCAGACCTTTTTTGACAGTTTCTTAGCATAGCCAGCTGTGATCAGTGCACCACTCTTCTTTGAAGCCTCAACGACGAGAACGGCATCCGACATAGACGCCATGAGCTCGTTGCGCTCGACAAATCTATGTCTCATAGGCTTCGTCTCTGCAGCGAATGGCGAGATTACCGCCCCTCGTTCAGCAATTTTCTTCATCATCCATTTATGGTTTCTCGGATAGCAAAATTCGAGACCATGTGCCACGAACGCCTGCGTCTTTCCTTCACTTTTGATGGCCTCCATATGCGCATGCTCATCCACTCCGATCGCCAAACCGCTGTTGATGCAAACGCCTTCTGATATCAATTTTCGAGTGGCACTCAAAGTATAGTAATACCCATCAGCCGAACATTTTCTGGTCCCAACAACCGCCATGGATTTCCCTTCGACCAATCGACCTTTATAATAGACCGCAAAGGGCATCCCTTCCCTGTACCCCTCATGTTCCGGAGTCAGCAACTGGATACCGAGCGCACCATGTCTTTCCATGATCCATTCCGCATGATCTAAATTCTCAGCAATCTTCAATCCCAGTCTGTTTTCATAAACTGAAGAGGGTTTTCCAAACTTGTCAACAATCGCCAACTTGTCCTTCTTATGTATCCCCTTCAGATTTTCTAGCCATACCCAGTATACAGATTGATCCACTTCATTCCCCTTTCTTACTCCTAATCCCCCAGCCTCATGGCATCCTCTTTGTCGAGATCGCGTGCCATCAGTGCCGATATTACATCTTCCTTCCGAATCTTATCAGAACCACCTATATCTGCAAACGTTCTCGACAGGTTCATGATCTTGTTATACGAACGGGCACTGAACGGATATTTCGCATAAGTGTTTTCCATCAACGTCTCACATTCACTGTCCAGTTTACAGAACCTCTTGATGTGCATCGTCTCCATTTGCGCATTGGTACTCACACCCGGAACACTCTTGAAGCGCCTTTCCTGAATCGCTCTCGCCCCAAGCACACTATTCCTGATATCCGCAGAATGCATACGCTCCGAATCATCGTGTCTCTTCATGACATCCACTTTCCCGAGATACTTTTGAATGTCGATTCGATCGTAGATTGGACCTGAAATCCTCTGTCTATATTTGCGCACCTCAGATGGAGAACATTTGCACGCTCCGGTACCATAGTGCCCACAACGACAAGGGTTCATAGCCGCCACAAGCATGAAATTCGCTGGAAAAGTATTGCTCTGTTTCACCCTGGCTATAGTGACCACATGATCTTCAAGCGGTTGCCTAAGTGCATCGATGGTCTGTCTCGAGAATTCAGGAAGCTCGTCGAGAAACAGCACCCCATTATGGGCAAGTGAAATCTCACCGGGCAACGCATACGTCCCTCCACCGATTATGGCGTTTGGTGAAGTGTTATAGTGCGGAGCCCTGAAGGGTCTGGTCAAATTGCCATGATCAACCCCCAGTGAACCGCTTACACTTTGAATCGCCATCACCTCAATGGCCTCATCTTTTGTAAGTTCCGGCAAGATGGAAGGGAGCCTTTTCGCAATCATCGATTTCCCACATCCCGGTGGTCCGATCATCAGAATATTATGGGCACCCGCAGCCGCGGCCGTTATGTATTTCATCAAATGACCATGCCCAACGACGTCGTAATAATCCAGTCTGGACTGCTCAGTTTTCCCTTCCAAAGATGGCACAACATGTTCATAAATGGCGCGCTTCTCCAGCCAGGCCACCACATCGTAAAGCGTCGAGAACCCATAAAGTTCAATCCCCTGGACTCGTGAAGCTTCCACAAGGCTGTCTTTCGGAAGAACGACCTGAGAGTAACCCCGACGTTTTGCTTCAATCACCATCGGAATCACACCTCGAAAATGAGCGAGCTCACCTGTGAGTCCCACTTCACCGAGAAAAATCATTTTATTCAGGTCGACATCCATGGGTTCGATTTGCTCAGATTCCAGCATCAAGCCAATCAACATGGGCAAATCGAAATAGGTTCCACTTTTCTTCACATCACTTGGTGAAAGATTGACGATTATTTTCTTCTTTGGGAATTTTAAATGCAGCTGGCCAAATGCTGACTCGATTCGATCCTTCGCTTCCTTCACCGCCTGGTCACCAAGTCCCACAATGTTCATCACCACGGGTCCGCCAATCACACTCACTTGAACCGCAATCGGATATCCCTCTAATCCAGTAATTCCAACAGTCCTGATTACAGTAGCCACATCGTCCTCACTTCCATAAATTAACAATTAAAAACATTATATCCATTTTATTCCATCTTGTCAAATAAAAAACCCCACACATTCATCTAAATACAAAGGATGTTTGTGTGAGGCATATTTATTTACTGAGCTTGGAATACAATTATAAGTCACCACTATCTATAAGTACAATTTTTAGAAACTCATGAATTGAAAAATCAGGGTTTGTGTAGATTTTTGTGTCTCCAACACTCTGACAATCGTCTATATTTTTATTATGTCTAACCTTTTCGGCTCTATGGATAGCTTCCTTCACATCATCCAAAGTTATCTGGCTTAAAATTTTTCTGTTAATCTCTTCACTTTTTATGCTATCTGTAGCATTCAAACCATATATACGACGAAGATCCTGAACATATGCATCATTTCTCGATACAATTTTGCTGTAGTCCTCTTTATGAAGTATAAGCCATAGATCGAAATTAACACTACTGTAAGCATGATAGATATGACGTTCTGATTTTCTCTTAATTGATTTCAAATCCCTATTTAATCTATCACAGATTTCAATATTTTTCTTGAATTCCACTTCGTTCATATCAAAGTCAAAAATTGCAACACTGTCGTACTCCTCGTATCGTTTCTTCAATCGATGTGGTGAATCGATGAAAGTGTTGAATGTTACAACTTTCTTCGGAAAATTTTTAATCAGTTTGGCTACATGATTCATATACATTTTTTCCTGTTGTCCCTCACAAATACACAGGTAATTTTTTCTATAATTCGACATCTTTCACCTCCTCATGACTTCTCGATATCAATAAACTCGAAAAATCGATGAAAGGTAGCGCGCCATAATTACCTTTAAAGTAATTGATCAGATAGTTGTGATCATTCCTTACTTCCTCTGATCCAAAATCCGCCAATGAATAAATAACACTTTCAAATGAGTCTGAATCCTTTTCAACAAATCTAATCTGGTCTCTCCTGAATATCTTGTTATTTAGATAAATGGGGTTGTGGGTTGTAAAAATCAGTTGGGCACCCGCCTTATTAATTTCACTATCATTAAACAACGCCAAAATGCCTTTAATTAACTCAGGGTG
>JAWSUW010000154.1:0-8076 GCA_033549245.1 Bacillota bacterium
GGGCGAAATTATCCCGTTGGTGCGAGACACACACAAGAGTTCGGACTTTGTCGATTTTCTGAAGATTCTAGATGACAAATATGACAAGGCTAAGAAGATCAAAATTGTCCTTGATAATCACAGCGCTCATACCTCAAAGGAAACCAGAAGGTACTTGGAGCAACATCCCGGACGTTTTGAGTTTGTGTTCACCCCCAAGCACGGTTCATGGCTCAATATGATAGAAAGCTTCTTTGGTAAGTTTGCCCGCGTATGCCTGAAAGGCATTCGCGTGAAAACAAAAGACGAATTGGTTCAACGGATTTATCAGTATATGAGCGAGGTAAATGCTGAACCGGTTGTATATCGGTGGAAATACAAGATGGATGAGATTGAAATTTAGAGTTTGCACACTTAATTTAAGAATGCTGTACTAGTATGGGGAAAAGAGGATTGAGGAGAGAAAATTATGACAAAATTCAAAAAGTTTATCGCGTTTTCATTGGTGCTTGCTATGCTGCTATTAGCGGGTTGCGCAACTGAAACCGGGGAAAATGGTACAGAAAATGAACCAGCGAAAAACATAGATACAACCAACGCTATTGCATTGGTCAATGAAGAGGTTGTCGATATCAACACCTTCAATATATTCTATTCAATGCACGAAACTGTTTACAAGCAGTACTATGGTGAGGACATCATGGACCAAGAGTTTCAAGGTGTGAAATTTTCAGAAGTGATCAAAGAGGAAGTCATCAACACTTTAATTGAAGATTCTCTGATCAGAAGCTACATCCAATCAACAGGTTACTCCATTGATCCTGAACTTTATGATACAAAGTTTGCCGAACTCAAGACTCTACTCGAAGAGGATGAGGAAAGCAAAGCGATGTATGATGAAATCGGAGTGGATGACGAGTTCCTCAAAATGCAAGTTGAGAGTAGTATTGTCCTTGAAGAATTCAGTAAGGTCATTGAAGAGATGATTGAAAGTGATCAAGAACAACTTGAGACTTTGTATGAGAATTTCGTTGTAGAAGTGAAAGCAAGCCATATTCTTGTGGAAGACGAAGCACTTGCACTTGAAATAAAATCAAAACTTGATGCTGGTGAAGACTTCGCGGCACTGGTAACTGAGTTCTCTACGGATACCGGATCTGTTGCGGCTGGAGGCAGCTTAGGATACTTTACACGTGGTGTCATGGTACCGGAGTTTGAAGCAGTTGCATTTTCACAACCAGTAGGTGTGATCAGTGAACCTGTCGCATCACAATTCGGATATCACATCATTAAAGTTGAAGATATCAAAACAGTCAATCAGATGGTTGAAGCCGGTGATGATGAAGAACTTATTGTTCAGTATAAAGATACAGTAAAATCAACGCTTTTCAGTGAATTCTATGCTGAAAAAATTGAAGAACTAAAAGCAGCGTCTACAATCGAGACCTATCTCGAAAAAGTAGCACCTAAAACAGAAGAATAAACTTTGATGAGGTCGGCTTATGCTGGCCTCATTACAATAGGAGAGCTTTATGAATCAGGAAAGGGAGCACAATCATTCGGAGTCCTTCGTTAAAGGTGCGGTACTATTGGGTGTTTCTGGGATCTTTGTCAAGATTCTCGGTGCGTTTTTTAAAATCCCACTTGGAAATATTCTAGGACCGGAAGGCATGAGCTATTATGTCAGTGCTTATCCAATTTACAATTTTTTTATAGTGCTGGCTACTGCCGGTTTGCCAACCGCCCTTGCCAAGATCCTTTCAGAGCAGAGAGCCCTTGGCAATTATCGTAACATGGACAAGACTTTCAAATCCGGAATGATGCTGATGACTTCAATTGGTCTCGCTGGTGCTCTGTTCATGTATTTTGGTGCGGAGTTCTTGGTTGCAGGAATAAAGAACCCTCAGGCGATTTACTCGTTCAAAGCTTTGGCACCAGCGATTTTTCTGGTTTCCATATTAGCGGTTTTTAGAGGATATTTTCAAGGATTTCAACATATGAAGCCATTTGCGCTTTCCCAGATCATAGAACAACTCGGACGAGTGATAGTAGGCTATGGTCTAGCTGTGGCTCTGCTTCGAACGAGTACTGCACTTTCAGCCGCGGGTGCGACATTTGGAGCCACTTCGGGTGCGTTTGCCGGCCTGATTATAATTTTGTTCATGTATAGAAAGTTTAGGAAAAAAAATAATGAGCACTTCGACCTTCAATCATCCGGCGAGGTGAGCTCATCATCAGAACTGATTAAAAGAATCGTTCTTATAGCAGTGCCAATTACACTCGGTGCTGCAGTAATGCCACTTATGAACACAATAGATGTCGTATTGGTCATGAACAGACTGAATGATATTGGAATTGTGGAACAGGCCAATGATCTTTACGGAATGCTTGTAGGTTATGCGGCAACACTGGTCAACTTACCTCAAGTGGTCACGGCTGCCATTCAGATCAGCATCGTTCCAGCTATCGCAGGACTTTATGTCAGAAAAAACGAAATTGATTTGAAAAAGACCATACAAAGTGGAGTCAGAATGGCTTTGATAGTGAGCCTTCCTGCGACTGCAGGATTGGTGGTGCTTGCCAGACCAATCATGGAGCTGCTTTATCCAAGACAGATAGAACACGCTGCAACGACCGGGACAATTCTTTCAATATTGGGATTTGGAGTGGTTTTCTTAGGATTGTTTCAAGTGACTACAGGCATTTTACAAGGACTAAGTCTTCAAAATCGACCAGCAATCAATCTGGCTATGGGAGCGGTATCAAAAATAATGTTGACTTACATTCTTGTGGGGATACCGTCTATCAACATATATGGAGCGGCGTTTTCAAGTGTTGTAGCTTATGCAGTGGCAGCAACGCTCAATGTACTGACTCTAAAACGTAGGGCAAATGTTGTTTTTGATGTGCGTCAGGTCCTGATCAAGCCACTTTTGTCGGTTGTTGTGATGAGTATAGTGGTTCTTATGATTTATCATGGATCCAATGTATTCTTACCTGGAAAATATGCAACAGTTATTAGTATCGGAATCGGAATCATTGCATACTTTTTTATGTTGTTTTATACAAAAACCCTTGTGGAGGAGGATTTCAATATGCTTCCAGGAGGCAAAAAACTCAGAAAAATCAATGAACGTTTTTTTGATAAAAAATAATGGGAGGTCTAATAATGCATAAGATAACAATCGTTGGTATGGGACCGGGGAGCGAATCTTTCCTGACCATGGAAGCTTACAAAATTCTACTGGGTTCCGATTGTGTGCATCTCAGGACGGAGCATCATCCCATTGTGAGGACTCTAAAGGACCAAGGTATGGTCTACAAATCATTTGATCATCTATATGAGAAATCTGAAAAATTCGATGATGTATATCAGTCAATCTCAGATTCCATTTTTGAACTCAGTGAAAACAACGATGTTGTTTACGCGGTTCCGGGCAATCCGTTTGTTGCTGAAAAAACGGTATCTTTAATTCTTGAAAGAGCCAAAGTGGAAGATGTGGAAGTGGAAATTGTTCATGGTGTGAGTTTCATTGACGCCATAATAACCTCCCTGCACTATGATCCCGTGGTGGGTGTGAGTATTCTGGATGCTCTTGCACTGGATGCTGTTGAAGTGCAGACAGGTCAGGATTATCTATGGATTCAAGTCTATAATTCTACAATTGCGTCCAATTTGAAATTGAAGTTGATGGAAAGTTATGAAGATGACCATGTGGTGACCATCATACAAGCCGCAGGGATTCCAGAACTAGAAAGAATCGTTTCGAAACGTTTGTATGAAATGGATCATGAACCGGAATTGTTTGATCATTTGACGAGTGTGTTTGTTAAGAGGCCACTTAATCACAAATATGGAATGGGTGATTTGGTCAGAATCATGAGGACTTTGAGATCGGAAGACGGTTGTCCGTGGGATCGTGAACAAACACACGAATCGTTGACACCTTACCTGATTGAGGAAGCTTATGAAGTAAGGCATGCTGTTATGCATGAAGATGATCAATCTTTGGTGGACGAACTTGGTGATGTGCTTTTACAAGTTGTTTTTCATGCAACAATTGCTGAAGAAGACGGTTATTTTGAATTATCGGATATTCTGTCAGCCATCTGTGAAAAGATGATCAGGCGTCATCCTCATGTGTTTGGTGATGTCGATGTAAAGAATTCCGAAGAAGTACTAGCCAACTGGCAGGTCATCAAGGATGGAGAAAAGTCCATCAAATCCATATCAGATTCCATGGAATCCGTGACCAGCAGCCTTCCTGCGCTACTTAGAAGTCAGAAAGTACAGAAGAAGGCATCCGATGTGGGTTTTGACTGGAAAGACACTGAGAGCTCGTTTGACAAGGTTACTGAAGAAATTTCTGAACTCAAAGAAGCCATTAAAACAGGTGATATTCAATTGATCAAAGAGGAAATGGGCGATATCCTTTTGATTATCAGTAACATAGCGAAAAATTTAGGACTGGATGCAGAACTCACACTAAATGACGCCATCGATAAATTCATCAGGAGATTCCGATTTGTGGAAAATAAGATCACATCTGCCGGAAAGCTTATGAATACAGATGTTGTCGAAGATATGGAACGATTTTGGCAAGATTCAAAAAAAATCGAAAAATCATAAAAAAATAAGTAAAAGCACTTGTAAAAGTTGAAATTTCAACGTATACTAATAATAGTTAAAACAACTTAATAATTTAGAGGAGGTTTTATTGTGAATAAAGCTGAATTAGTAGCTAGCATGGCTGAAAAATCGGGTTTAACAAAAAAGGACGCTGAATTGGCATTGAACGCATTTATGAAAAGCGTTGAAGAAGAACTTGCTAAGAGCGGTAAAGTTCAATTGGTTGGCTTCGGTACTTTCGATGTTAGAGAGAGAAAAGAAAGAACTGGTAGAAACCCAAGAGATCCTAAACAAACAATTAACATTCCTGCATCAAAAGCTCCTGTTTTCAAAGCAGGTAAAGCATTAAAAGAAACTGTAAACAAATAATTTGAAAAGGCAGCCTAGCTGCTTTTTCTTGATTTATCCTCTAAGTTTCAGGAGGTAGCAATGAGAGTCGACAAATATTTAAAAAACGCCAGGTTGATCAAAAGAAGGACGGTTGCCAAAGATGCTTGTGACCACGGAAGGATATTGGTCAACGGCAAAGTGGCAAAACCAGGAACAGAAGTAGCTGTGGATGACGTGATTGATATGAATCTTGGAAACAAGACCATAACGATAAGAATAACAGGACTTGAAGAACATGTCACCAAAGAAATCTCCAAAAATCTGTATGAAGTGGTAACTGAAAAGCAAAGCATGTGATACGCCTTGGGGGTTTACATGAAAAGAAAAAGCAGATCTTTCTTCAGGCGCAATAAGTTTTTAGTATTGTTCTTGATTATGATCATAGGATACTATGGATATTCAACAGTTCAAACCAATAAAAAACTCGCTGAATACAGGACCGTTCAGGCTGAACTCAAGACTGAAATTGAATCGCTTGAAAGCGAAATTGAACAATTGAATGACACCTATGAATATACTCAAACACCAGAGGCGATTGAAAGAATTGCCCGTGAAAAATTGAAAATGGTCAAGCCCAATGAAATCATCTATTTGATTCGAACACTTAACGAGAAGGACAGTGATTAAATTGAAAAAGTATGCGACGATAGATATAGGAACAAATTCAGTTCGTTTGTTGCTGTGTGCATATGATGAAGGTGAATTCCACGATGTACGAAAAAAGGTGGAAATGACTCGTCTTGGAAAAGGCGTCAATGAAACCAAAATGCTCGACACTGAAAGAATGCTTGAGACGGCAAGAGTAGTCGGAGAGTTTGTTGAGGAAAGCCGAAATTTTGGTGTGGAAGAAATATATATCATGGCGACCAGCGCCGTAAGAGATGCTCAAAATGCTTCTGAATTTACCGATATGGTTTTGACAGAGACTGGGATAGCAATCGATGTGATATCAGGTGAACAAGAGGCAGAAATAGGTTTTGCCGGAGTGCTTTCTGGTATTAAAGATGAGAGTGGTCTAAACCTCGTCATTGATATCGGTGGCGGGTCGACGGAACTGATTGTAGGGAATCATGAGGGTATTTTATTTTCGATGAGTTTGGATGTTGGAGCAGTAAGAATGACTGGAGCTTTTCTGAATCATGACCCTGTGGATCAGGCTGAGTTTGAGCGGATGAGTCGTGCAATTGACGATATTACCGCATCGGTATATGAGACACTTTGGACTTTTGGAGTGAGTAAAGCCATTGGAATCGGTGGTACAGCCGCGTCCTTTGCAACAATGCTCAAAAAAATGGAAGTCTATGATCGAGAAGACATACACGGAACCATAGTCACTATAGAAAACATTCGGGAAATCAATAATCGATTGATGAGAATGACTAATGTGGAAAGAAAAGAAATAATCGGACTTGAAGAAAAACGCGCCGATATCATATTTGCCGGTGGAATCATTCTTGAAAAAATATTAAGTTCACTCAAGCTTGAAAGCTTTGAATTCAGTGACTTTGATAATCTTGAAGGATATTTGGTCCATTCACTGTCAAAAAAATAATAAAAGTTGTTGACAGTCATTTGTAAATGCTGTAATATTAACCTTGTTGGAAAATGGTCCAGTAGTTCAGTTGGTTAGAACGCTAGCCTGTCACGCTAGAGGTCGAGGGTTCGAGTCCCTTCTGGATCGCCAATTTATTTGCCGGCGTAGCTCAATTGGTAGAGCAACTGACTTGTAATCAGTAGGTCGCGGGTTCGAGTCCCATCGCCGGCTCCAATCCAAGTTTGAATATCCATGTTGGTCATGGATCAAAGAAGCATTGTAAAGATGCCCTGAATATGGGTAGATTTACAATGCTTCTTTATTTTTTTAGCGACATGATATTTCCGTTCCCGAAATAATTATTGAGTTATCGGTATAGATTGTGTACAATTGAATAAGATTGTATTAGAATCAATTAATAGAAAATTAACATTAATGCCTTAATTACGCTATGAATTAAAGATATGATGTTAGATAATGGAAAAAGAAGGTGAGGACCATTCATGTTGGAACAAGGATTAGTTAGGGAAGTTCTACTCGCGGCTCTTTCAAAGGGAGGCGATTTTGCAGAGATTTATGTTGAAGATCGGTTCAACACTTCTATAGAAATGATTAAAGGTAAAGTGGAAAAGACGCTCTCGGGCCGGGATTATGGAGTTGGCATTAGAATCTTCAGCGGACTTAACAGCGTTTATACTTATACTAACAATTCAAATCCGCTCAACTTGGTTGATGTTGCCAAAAAAGCATCAATAGCATTGAAGGGTATTCCCATGAATGTCAAAATCGACTTCGTTCTTGATGCTGTGAACACTAAACATACTGTACGAACGAATCCGAGGACAGTATCAAAAAATGTCAAAGTAGATCTCATGAGAAAAGGTTTTGAGGCAGCTTATGGCTATGACTCAAGAGTGAACCAGGTCGTAGTCAACTATATGGATTACACCCAAAACATTCTAATCGCAAACTCTGAAGGAAAATTTGTTGAGGATGAGCGCACAAGAACACGTTATACAGTCAGTGCGGTAGCTGAAAAAAATGGTGGAATGCAAACAGGGTCGATAAGCAAGGGTTCTGGAAAAGGATTTGAACTATATGATGAAATCGATGTGACACATATCGGTAAGGAAGCGGCTCGTGTGGCTTGTACGATGCTTGAGGCAAGACCTGCTCCGAGTGGGAAATTCCCGGTTGTGATTGATAACAAGTTTGGTGGTGTCATTTTCCATGAGGCTTGTGGACACGGTCTTGAAGCGACTTCAGTGGCAAAAGGCAATAGTGTGTTTGCTGGCAAATTAGGTCAAAAGATTGCATCGGATGTAGTCACTGCTGTTGATGATGGAACTGTACTCAATGAGTGGGGTTCAGCAAATTTTGATGATGAGGGTACACCGACCAGGCGAAATGTACTGATTGAAAATGGTGTACTGAAAAGTTATATGATTGACAAATTAAATGGTAGACGTATGAATATGCAATCAACCGGTTCTGCCAGAAGACAGTCCTATAAATTTGCACCGACATCCAGGATGACCAATAC
>JAWSUW010000155.1:0-7974 GCA_033549245.1 Bacillota bacterium
ATTTGTTCGGCCAGTCCCACAATCAACCCAGCTTTACCAGGGCTTTGTGCATCGATCATCATGCCTTGGCTCATCGAATCCCACGCTCCTTTAGATGGTTTTACGTGGATATTCGACATAAAAAGATGTAATCCTTTTTGCAGAATATTGCGACTATATTCAGATTCTTCAAACTTTAAATTATCGCTTATCGGGTGTTATATCATGCGGAATATGCGTTATAAGGCATGACTTGTGAAAAAGACTAAAAATTTATAATAAATTTGGAATTCAAAACAATGCTAAATATTCAAATGTATTATAGAGTGATGATAACAGAATTATTTTAGCATTTAAAAATTTGAAAATTAGAAGGAGGTATTTTATTGGCACAACAATTAGATATGGAATTAACAAAGACAGCTTATAAACTTATGCATGATATGGTTAAAATTAAACCAGGTGAAAGTGTCTTAGTGACAATTGATTCTGTGGGAGAATTCAGAGTTGCAGAAGAAATTACTAAAATGGCAGATGCTCTTGGAGCAAAAGCTATGTTAGCTTGGCACTCAACACCAAAAGGTTATGGATCTTTAACTATGGAATACTTACCAGAACCATTAATTGCGTGTGCAGATAAAACGGACGTTTGGATTGAGCTGAATGATCAGTGGCTATTATACTCCCCATTATGGGACAAGGCTGTGACCAATAATAGAACAAGACAAGTTATGTTGGGAGGCCTTGGCATTGAACGAATTGTAAGAAATATTGGTCTTGTTAATATGCAGGATCAAAAAGAGTTTCAAACAAAATTAACAGAACTTACAAAGAAATCAAAAACGGTTCGAATAAAAAACAAAGCCGGAACAGATGTTAGCTTTAATAATGATGAAAATCGTCCGATTAATAGTGAAATTGACTATAGTACTCCAGGTGCACATTTTCTGATTGGGCAGATAGGTTGGGCTCCACGAGAAGATACAATTAACGGTAAAATTTCCTTTGATGGTTCCTTGAGTGGTGGTGGTGATTTAGAGCTAGGAGTACTCCAAGAAACAATATCATATATTGTGGAAAAAGGGAAAATCGTATCATTTGAAGGCGGTGAAAGTGCGAAGAGAGTTCAAAGATATTTCGAATCATTGAACGATCCAAATATGTATATAGCTGCTCATGTTTGTTATGGTTGCAGTCCAAATGCAAAGCTGGAAGGTGTAACAACTGAAGACGAAAGAGTTTGGGGAAGCACCGAATGGGGATTTGGACATCAAGGTTCAAATTATTCTGGTGGCGAACCTAGGATAGCAAAGAGTCATGTTGATGGTATATGCCTAAATAGTTCAGTTTGGTTAGATGGGAAACAAATTCTTGATGATGGAGTGTTCATTCACCCAGAATTATTATTACTTTCAAAAAAATTAGGAAAATAGAATAGTTCACATTTACTTAAGGAGGTTCATGATGAGAGTATGTAAAGTTGGTGCCGATCCCTTTCCTCCATATCAATATATTGACAATAATGGAAGGCTGATTAAGTCCGTATAATGGTGTAAAAACAAAATGAGCCAAAAACTCATTCCTCGGTTAGAATATAAGTGTCGAGCAAATACCAAACCGAGGAGGATGAATCATGGCTCAATTCAATATTACCCTAACCGAAGAATTGTTGCACGGAATTTTTTCAAGTAGCGGCCGAGACCAAGCATTTGCCAAACTCATGGAAGAAATCTTCAACCAAGTGCTGCTCGTCCAGTCAAAAGAGCAAGTCGGTGCAGAACCATATGAAAGAACCGAAGAGCGTACCGCCTACCGGAACGGATTCCGGGACAGACAACTCACCACCCGGGTCGGTCATTTGCACTTGCGTGTTCCACGCCACCGAAACGGTGACTTTAGCACAGAGCTCTTTGAGCGGTACCAGCGCAGTGAACAGGCACTGGTCCTGGCCATGATGGAAATGGTGGTCAATGGCGTCTCCACCCGGAAAGTGGAAAACATCACCGAAGAACTGTGCGGCCGGAAGTTTTCCAAATCAACTGTCTCCGCTTTATGCGAGCGACTGGATCCACTTGTCAAAGCGTTCCAGAATCGACCCCTGGAAAGCCACTATCCTTTCCTGGTGGTGGATGCCCTGTACCTGAAAGTGCGTGTGGATCACCGGGTCCAGTCAAGGGGGTTGCTGATCGCTATCGGGGTGAACGAAGAAGGGTACCGGGAAGTGATCGGTTTCCAGATCGCCAACACCGAGAGTGAAAACAGCTGGTCAGATTTCTTTGAATCACTAAAAGAACGAGGCTTAAAGGATGTCCATCTGGTGACTTCCGATCACCATAAAGGCTTGGTGAATGCCATCCAGAAACAGTTTCAGGGTGCCACCTGGCAGCGGTGTCAAACCCACTTCTCCAGAAACATGCTGGATCAGACACCCAAATCATTGCAGTCGGAACTGAAAGAAGATCTGCGGCAGTTGTATGAAGCGATCGATCATGAAAGTGCCCTTAAAATCCGCAACCAGATCCTTGCCAAATATGAAATCAAAGCTCCTAAAGCTGCAGCACTATTGGATGAAGCCTTTGCAGACATCACAGCCGTCCTTATTCTGCCGCTGAAATACCGAAAAAGACTGCGTACCACCAATGGAGTTGAACGACTCAATCAGGAAGTCAGACGCAGGGAAAGGGTGATCCGCATCTTTCCCAATGAAGCCTCCGTCATCCGTCTGATGGGCGCTCTGCTGATGGAACAAAGCGAGAAATGGCAGACAGGGCGGAAATACTTCGAGATGGATCTGTACTATCAGATAATGCAGAAGCATCAGGCTGCAGATGACAAAGTGGCCTAACTGCGCTTTTTATTCCACGATCCTCTTGACAGCGAGCCTCTTGCCGGCATGGTTGCGGGCATCGAAGGCATCACCTTTGGTCAGGGAATAAAAACGCTTCGTGGGTCGGGTGATGCCTGGCGATCAGCCTACCATGCCGCCACTCACTGTCAAGCGGCTTTCGCGGCATAAATCGCTTGAGGTTGTGCTACTTAAGTAAGTGAGCCACTCAAAACGAGATCAAACATTGTTGCCGAGGAAATTACACACTATTTTGGACTTGACTTGGAAGGCTAGTCGGTTCAGATTATAAATATATCAATGACTGTTTAACTATTATGGGAATAGAAGCTGAGTATTATCTTGAAGAATGGACAAAGGTTGAGAAAATGTTGATCGATAATGAACTTGATATTGCATTTCAGGTTCAGAAAACACTAGAGAGGGAAAAACAGTATGAGTTCTCCGACCTGTTTAGGAATGCAACAACCTCAATAATTAGTGCAGATGCATATTTTGAATTTAATTCATTAAAAGATGCAATTAATAAAGGAAATAAGATAGCTGTAATAGACAACTATAAGTATGGAGATGTCATTGATGAATTACCAAATTCGATGAAAGTAACTTGTAAAGATCAATTGGATGTAACATTTAAAGTAAAACAAAATATTACTAATTTTGGTGTGGTCGATCTTGGAGTCTTTGAGTTCCAAAATAAACACTATGCTTTCACCAATGTATATGTTCAAGAAAAATTAAGCTTTGAAAGACCCCTCTATGTTGTTTTCAATAATAAGAGTCTAAGAGATGAATTTAATAATGCTATGGGCATGGTAAATAATTATCATAAAAATTGTTATTAGAACACATTTATCACTTGAAAAACATTCTCGTACTAGACTGTAGTTATACATTAACACCCCCATATTCAATAAAACCAAATATCTTTACCCGTAGATCAGTTCCCAATTCGACACGAGAGGGGTGGTTCTTGTGATTTTTCTTTGACAAGCGAAGTAGATGATCATTTGCGATTCCATAATTAATGCTTAACCTTTTTGCGAGAATAATATAAAGGAGGAAGAAGAATGTATAAATTCAAAAGAGTGTTGACGAGTGAAACAGACATTATTGATTTTGTAAGAGGATGTACACTTTATGGAACTGGCGGTGGGGGTCTCTCGGAGAACGGAATCGAATCATTATTATCAGAACTCAAAGCTGGGAAAAAAATTGGTTGGATAGATGTAGAGGATATCGATGATGATGCTGTTACTGTATGTTCATTCTTGATGGGATCCATTGCTCCCCATACTCCTGAAGTTAAAAAAGAAATGGCTGGGTTTGGGCTCACGGAATCAAAGTATACTGAAAAAGAACGAATTGCTGAATCTATGAAAGAGCTATCAAAATACTCTGGGGAAAAAATCGATATCGTTGTTCCTTTAGAACTCGGAGGTGCAGCAACACCGGGAGGAATTGCTGCTGGCCTAGTAAACGGCATTCCTGCTGTAGACGGAGACTATACTGGGCGTGCGATTCCTGAGATCCAGCAGACTACCCCGTATTTGAACGATATTCCATTATGGCCCCTTTCTGTAGTGGATGAATTTGGTAATACTAGCTTAGTTAAGAATGCAATTAATTATCGAATGATTGAGAGAATTGGTAAACAGATAAGCGCAGCGTCATATGGATTGACAGGTGATAGTGGTTTCTTAATGACTGGAAAAGAGATGAAAAAGGCAATAATTCCAGGAACCTTAACAGAATGTTATGAGTTAGGAAAAATGATTAGAGAAACTTACGAAGCAGGTGAAGACCCTGTACAAAAAATTGCAGATGAACTCGGAGGCTGGATTCTAATAAAAGGAATAGTTACAGGAAAAGAGACAGAAGATAAATTAGGATATTATTGGGGTACCCACACAGTTGAAGGTAGTGGTGAATTCTCGGGTCAGACTGCAAAGATTTGGTTCAAGAATGAAAACCATATTGTCTGGAACAATGATAAGGTAATTGCAACGAGTCCAGATATTATTACCGTTGTGAATTCAAAAGACGGAGAACCAATTACTAATCCAAAACTAGAAGTGGGTCACGAGGTTGCGGTCCTTGGATTTAAGGCTAGAAGTATGTTTAGAACCGAAAAAGGTGTTGATATTCTCGGACCCAAGTATTTCGGTTTCGATATTGAATATGTGCCGATCGAAGACCTTATTAAAGGTTAATGGAAGGTTAGAATGGCTTTAGGGAGCGAATATCTCCCTAAAGCCAAAATATTATATTTTAAATTCATTTATTCAAGGCACCTCTTAATTTTCCAGTAATATTATGAGATAGGGAGGATTTATGATGACTAGTATAACTGATTCTCAAAGTAATAGTATACAAGCAAAGAACGACTATGCTTTGTCAAGAATACCTAAAGAGGCACGGAGAAGTATTTTTGATGTATCTGTAGTTGCAGTTGGCTTTTGTATTTCTATGGCGGGGCTTTATACGGGAGCGGCATTATCAATGGGATTGACACTGCAACAAGCATTAATTGCAGCCGTCATCGGAAACTTAATACTTTCAGTTTATGGTGGGCTTGTAGGAGTTGCAGGTGCAAGAGAAGGTGTTAGCACAGCCATGTTAGCAAGACATTCATTTGGGAAAAAAGGTTCCATGTTCATTTCTGCGATTATTGCCGTGACTCTTGTAGGTTGGTTTGCTTACCAAATTGGGTTTTTTGGAATAACAATATATACCATTTTCCCAGGAGGAGGATTTTTGTCAATTCCGTTTGTTGCTGGTATCTGGGGTGGTGCGCTGATGATTGCAACTGCTTATATCGGTTATAAAGGCTTAAGTGTTTTAAGTAAGTTTGCGGCACCTGCTATCTTAATCATGTCAGCTTGGGGAATAAATGCTGCCATAAATAACGCTGGCGGTTGGGCAGGATTAACCAGTATTCAACCTACAGGTGATGTGAATATTAATGGAGCTGTCGTTATGATTGTAGGAGCATTTGCAGTCGGTGGTGCAATTCAAGCTGACATAACAAGATACTCAAAAAATGCTACTCATTCAATTATTGCAACTACAATCGGTTATATGTTTGCACACTCTTTTGTAATAATTGCAGGATATATGGTTACTCTAGCCACTGGTATTGATAGCTTACCGGCTGCCATGGTAGCGGTAGGGCTTGGTATACCGGCATTGATAGTTTTGATTGCAGCTCAATGGACAACAAATGATAATAACCTATATTCGTCATCATTGGCCTTCTCAAACATTCTCAGGATGAAAAAATCGAAAATTGTATTGGTGTTAGGAGTTATAGCAACAATTATTGGGGCTATTGGTGTCGTTGATTATTTAGTTCCTTGGCTTATTTTATTAGGGATTGGAGTACCACCTGTAGCAGGGATCATTATTGCTGATTATTTCATTATTAAAAAAGGAAAATATGAATTTGAAAGAAATACTGCGTATGGTGATTTTTCAAAACCAGCATTCATTAGCTGGATAATTGCTGCTATAGCGGGCTACAATATTACTTGGGGATTATCGAGTATCAATTCGCTAGTTATTGGATTTGTCGTTTATATATTTTTGATGAAAATCTTTGAAACAAGTAACATAGCAGTATTCAGTAATCATGAAGAGGATAAAAGTTTTGAAGTTGACTTTCAGTAGACCTCAATGTTTAATTTGCATTATACATTATATTGGAGGAGAAAACTATGAGAATAAAAGTTATTTGTCCAATTACTACAGAATCATTTGAAATCGAGACGAAAAATGAAATAAGTCATTATGTTTCCGATGAGTTAGAAATTGAAGTGGAAAAAATTGATTATGGTACTGCATCGATCGAAGGCGAATATGACGAAGCCTTAGCTGCTCCTGGCATTTTAAAATTAGCAAAGAAAGCTCAAGATCAGAAATTTGATGGTGTCTTTATTAGCTGCATGGGGGATCCGGCAGTAGAGTCTGCAAGAGAGCTACTAGATATACCTGTCGTTGGACCCTGTAGAGCTTCAATGTTATATGCAGCAGATATGACACACAAGTTCTCCGTAGTTACAGTTGTTGACGGTGTAATACCTTTGATAGAAAAAGTTGGAAGGCAACTTGGTCTTAGCAATAAAATAGTTTCTGTAAGAGCGGTAGATATACCTGTATTAGAGCTTAATGATAAAGAAAAACTCGTTACAGCTTTATTTGAAGAATCTTTGGTAACAATTAGGAATCACGGTTCACAAGCAATAATTCTTGGATGTACAGGAATGATCGGAGTGAATTTACAACTATCGGAGAGACTAATAGAAAACGGGTATGATATACCAGTAATCGACCCAACTAGTGTATCGATAAGGTATCTCGAATCACTAATAAAAACAGGATTGAAGCACAGCAGAAATGCCTACCCGCTTCCGCGAAATAAAGAAAGAAATATTTTGGATATCATCAGTTGACTGATGGTTGGTGAGGGATCGACTCAAGTTTAACTATCATATCTACTCTTTAAATTATTCGATATACACTAGTGCATTGCATAATATGATACTGGAACACCGACACCACCACTGTCGGCGGTGTCGGTGTTCCTGACTAGGAACGTTGGCTTAGTTGTCAACGGTTAGGTGAACGAGCTGCGCCGCCTAACTAGTATTATGTTAAGTCTAAATCTATAATATAATCTCTTTCTATGATATGCTTATTATAGAAAGAGAGGTGATCGAATTGCCTAAACAACTGTATCATGTGAACCTAACGACCAAAGAACGAAAAGCGTTATTGGACATTGTGAAAAAGGGATCTGCGTCAGCAAAAACCATTATGCATGCCAATGTTTTACTGGCTGCGGATGAAAACAATCAGCAACCCAAACGCAGCGAAAATGAAATTGCCGAGATGTTCAATGTACACAGTCAAACCGTTCATTCTATTCGCAAGGAGTTTTCCCTTCATGGCCTTGAGGCAGCACTTTCTCGAAAGAAAAGAGAAACACCTCCTGTACCTGCGAAAATCACCGGTGACGTTGAAGCAAAGATCATCGCTCTAAGTTGCAGCGAACCTCCAGAAGGAAGATCACGATGGACACTTAGGCTATTAGCGGACAAGGCCATTGAACTTAACTACGTGGACAGTATTTCACATGTGGCCATTGGCAA
>JAWSUW010000156.1:0-7861 GCA_033549245.1 Bacillota bacterium
CTTACTGCAAAGAAAAAGGAATACGAATCAGCGGGCCGGCCCTTGGCCGAAAAAACAAAACACTGGTAAAAGCCCAGCGAGCACAGGAAAGGCTTGATGAAGCCATTCGAAATGCCGTTGAAGGACTCTTCGGAGTTGGTAAACGTCGTTACGGCTTGGGCAAAATCATGACTAAACTTAAAGAAACATCTGAAACAATGATCGAGATGGGCTTCTATACCATGAACTTGGAGAAGAAGCTCCGGGTTCTTTTGACCCTATTTACAAAACGCGCTTGTTTTTGTCTGAAAAGGCTTCTATACAGGCCGTCTTGGTTGACAGGGTGTTATATAGCAGTGTAAATATGGAGGTTTTTCAACAGACCCTAATTACAATTCCGGATAACTTATAATGTCGAGCAGCCTGAAGCACATTGAGCTTGCCTTTGATGTTCGTGTCGACATAGGCATCCGGAAAGTGATAGCTGGATGGGATGGCGATTAAGGCAGCTAGGCGAAAAACGCTGTCAGTCCCTTTCACAGCTTCTCTTACGCCATTTGGATCCCGGATATCTCCCGGGAACACTTCAATTTCCGCAAGAATCGCTTTCGGAATCGTGTCCAGCCATCCCCATAAGTTAAATAAATTGTAACAAACTAAGACCTTCACCTGGTGACCTTATTTAAAGAGTTCTTCCGTCAAATGACTTCCAATAAAGCCATCAGCACCAATTGTCAGCACCTTTTTCATTTTTTTCTTCCTCCATTAGCCTCAAGATTACTTTATTCAACTCATCCAGATTATTGGGTCTGTAAATATTGGGATACCGATCCATTTCATAATCAATAATTGAATCCATGTAATTGTTAATGAGATCGTCATTCATTAGTTTGTATAATAGCACGATCCTGGCCTCTGGATTGTCCACCAATATATTGGAGTATGCACTTGAATAATACGTAAATATAATGGGATTATTCATGAGTCCATATAAACATTCCGCTGGAATTTCACAAATTTCATCTTTAGCTATTGTCATTTTGTTACTTTCTCTGAAAAACTGATCCCTTGTATCCCTGGGATGCTTTTTTATCAGCAGACTACCATCCAAATTCGAATCTATGATCTCCAGGATCTGCCACTCTAAATCATTTAATCCCTCCATATCAGTAGTCGGCAGGGTTAAATGAACCGCTTTAAAAGTTTGATAATGTATTAATCCACTCATGTCTTTTCCTAATACATCATGCATAAACTTTTGAGAATCCAATACGTTGTAAATCCCTTTTTGTTCAATGACTCTTGTTTGATTCAGCCCTTTTAGTTGAACAATCTTTATGCAGTCAGAGCATATGATTTTATCCACTAAGGGATTATAGCCTTGTGGGTAATCATCCAGAAAAAATTTTGAAAGACCAAAATACTTTTGGTAAATCCTCCATATAAATTTTCTCGGTTTGGAAGTATTCTTATCCATAGTCCAGTATATACTGTTGCCTTCTTCGATTAGGTATACTTCTCCTTTCTGAGAAGTGTGTTTTTTAAAGTATTCGATAAAGGAACTTTCCGCCGGTTCATTATCCTTAAAGACAACCAGCTTCAAAGACGGATTTTCATCTATTTCTTTTTTCAGTACTCTTATTGTTCTCCTGATCATAATTCCCCATTTTATTTCTAACATGCATCTAGATATTATGCCGTTTGATGGCATTCCTTCAACTGGAATTACCGTCACCGGTATCTCGCTAATACTTCGTACATTTAGATTTGTAACAGCTGTTCTGTAGATAATCATGGATTCATGATCACGAAAAAAGTGATGAGCGTTATAGACCGCTTTATATAAAGTTAGATAATTATAACAGATAAACACTATTTTCATTTTCTTCTCCTCTGGCTAACACAACACTCGTACGATCTTAATATGCTCATTATTATGTATGATACCCTTATTCCATCATGCCTTGCCTTTCATTTTCCTGATTATGTTTGAATGATCTTCCCGGCAGATTTCGAGAGGTGAGTGTTCTGTTTCTTCCATATTTGTTTTAAATCCAACTTTGACGCCAATTTCCT
Organism: Bacillota bacterium; assembly: GCA_033549245.1. Taxonomy (GTDB): domain Bacteria; phylum Bacillota; class Clostridia; order Peptostreptococcales; family Acidaminobacteraceae; genus Fusibacter_D. The sequence continues at coordinate 2,056 of JAWSUW010000156.1, forward strand.
GCATGATGGTTAATGTATCCCCGTTATAGGAATTACATGGATACGAAACACTGATCGCATCTTTTCCAGTTAGACTGTTGATTATCTCCTGATTGATTGAATACTCCTTTTTTTGTTCCGAGTAACTGAGCGCTGCCATGTTGGTCGGATGAGTGTGCGAATGCAAACCTATTACATGGCCCTCCGCCGACAACGTTTGGATATTTGCTGCCGACATCCACAGCAGCTGGCTGTTTGCCCTGATATCATATGCGTGTTTCTTGAGCATAGTATCCATGACCTTATAAAATTTTTCAGAACCCAGAATCTGATCGCGCAAATACCGATATTTTTTATCATTGACTGTATAAAAAGGATAAATCTTCAGATAAGTATCCGAATCAAAGTGGTCGAGTACATGTTGGATATCGCATTGCAACTCATAATCCATGCTGTTCGCTGTAATGAAAAAATCAGCATAGAAATCATCAATATCATCGAATTTTGAGAATCGAAAATGTCTGTATATCTCCAATTTTTCGATATTCCCAATGATCGGAGAGGTATAGACAAACCAAAAAGCGGTCAGGCCTCTCTTTTTTAAGACAGGATAAGCTACGTCAAACTGGCACTTAAGTGAGTCGTCGAATGTGATGCATACCTCGTTGCGGTTCAGACTACCGGATATCGTTTTTTGGACATACGCCTGTGCGGAGATAAATTCATGATCCCTCTCGTAAAAGTCGACCATCTGATCTAGCTCTTCCGCTGAGATAGAACCTTGTTCTCTGATATGAATGGTATTGTCATGGAAGTGGTGAAACATAATTCCGTGGGATTTACACATCCGTCGGCCTCCTTAACGTTTAAATTTTGGGCACGCCTGTCTCGCCGGGTGAGCAGATAGATCGCAACTTTTTCATCTGGTTGAAGACGCTCACAGCCCCAAAAATGGTCTGTCATTTCATGTGTGGCATTCCCGAGTTTGCCGAATTGTATAATCTAGTATAGTTTCTGGAATGCGGAGATCCGTCCCATTGAACATACAGGTTTTCACTCTATATCTCCAGATTCCGCACCACTTTTCTGGATACCACATCAACGGCCAAAACGCCTTTGTGTCCGGAATGGTGATGGATAACAGTGATATAATTGTCGTTATATCCAATCTCCAGGCTGCTTATCTTATTTTTGGTGGCATCCACCTTCACAATGTCGCCAAAGACATCGATCAGCCAGGGCATCTCACCAGTTTGTACGAATACTTTGTCTTTTGGCCCAGCAGTCTTTTAAACAGCTCTACCCCAACAACGCATCCCGCCAGGTCATCATTGGCCATTCCCGGATGATCCTGATGCGCGACGAAAACAAAACTCTCCTCCATCTCTCCCGCATGAGTGTATTCCAGTACCTTGAGGATTCCCTGATCCTCTTTTGTTTTAATGACAACGTCATATTCACCCGGTTCAAGACTCGCATAAAAGTTTTTCGTCACACAAAAACCCCAGTCTCTTTCCCAATTTCTGTATGATTGCCTAAAATGATAAGGGATGGCGTCCGCATACCGGTGATCATAATGCAAATGTTGTTTAAGCTCCTCCAATGTCACCCTGCCTTCAAAAGCTGCCGAATAACAGATGACATGCAGGACATGATCCTGCACATCCAGAATCACATTTCCATTCTTAATGATCTTTGCTTCAACAACATCCCATTTCGGGGGAATAACCCACCCATTGTGCGCTGTCTCCGAAGAATATTCCAGCACATCAAAATCGAGAACGGTCTTTAACACATCAATGGCATAATCATAATCCGACGAAACAAAAACACGCTTCAGAGGAGCCAGTTTTTTCAACAACTCCAGCATATTCTTTATGACGATCAAAAAGAGCCGGCAATCCGTGAACTGACCCACATATTTTCTACTCCGATCTGTTCATTCATCTGCAATTTAGCTTTATCACAAAAATATTACATATTAACATTTAGCACTTTTCAGTACATTCCTTTTTCGCGATCGCACAGCCTTATTCTGTTGCCGAAATAAGACCATAGAATTCCCAACGGCTTCCAAAATGATGTTAATATACATTTTCCAGACATATTACGTTAGAAGCATTGCAGCATAATTGTTAAGTAAGTTGTTATCTGCACTGTTAAGCACATTATTTCGCATCTCTCTGTTTAGCTTTCAATCCAGTAATCAATAACTCTAAATGAGATTCGCATTCGATGTGGTTTTGAATAGTCAGAATTTTCTCTTCATTATATATGGATTTTAATAATAATCCGCCTAGCAGCCACCTATCAATTCTGGATAACCATTTACCAAAACCCCAAAAATTCCTCAGATACGAATCTATGCTATCCTCAGCAAATTTTTTATAATGCTGCTCAACGAATCCTTCGTGGCATATTTCATTTGATCTTTCGTAAAATTTATGTAATATCTCATTCTTTTGGTCTCCCTCTGCCAGGCGCACAACATTGTCCTCTTTTATTATTGGAACATAATCAACCCTAAGGTCACTCGTCATTTCAATGCTTATGATCAAACTTGTTTGCCACAATTCACTATCAAAATCGTCAAATATAAAATTACCTTGTCCGTAGATGATTGTAGACTTTCTGTATTCTTCAAAACACCCAACACAATGACTGTGCTGGCAAATAACTATGTCCGCTCCATTATCCACCATACTTCTACAGAGAACTTGAAGCTTCGGTGATGGATAACGATAATGCTCTTTTCCACCATGATGTAGAACAACGACATAATCACACTGATTCTTCAGTTTCTTTATATGTTCCAGGCTTTTGAGTAAGTCAAAGGGATTTGCACCCGGATTTTTTTCAGTCGCGATGGAGAACTCATGTTCTGCGCATGCGTATACACCAATTACCATTCCATTCCTTTTTAGAATTTGTGGTCGACTAGCATCTCCCAGATTATTTCCTGCTCCAACGTAAGGAATTCCATTCTCTCTGAGAATTCTTTGCGTAGATTCAAGTCCCTCTGTGCCTTGATCGAGTATGTGGTTATTTGCTAAAGTGATTAATGTTGGATTAAGTGCATTTATACCACGAATTGCATTTTCGGGGGCAACGAGATTAGGTCCACATTTTGCGATAGGGTTTAACTTATCAGTAAGAGGTGCTTCTAAGTTAAAAATTCTAACATCAGAAGATGACCATAATGAAAGCAGTTCTCTTCCAAGTAAAGATTTTGCATCATTTCCAGCAAAAAGATGTTGATTCGAATTTGTTGGAACCAAATCACCAGCAATTAACAATTGCATCACATCAACTCCTCTCATATTCCAAACAATTACAAATCGCGAGGCAGTATTTGTAAACCTTATCTTCGAATAGATTGATATGATCGTGAAGAATACTCGAATGGAGAAATGGCCGGTGTTAATAAACCAATATCACAAATCGTTGATTATTCAGCATTACATCTGCAATCGATTTTACCCTATTCGATCATATTGGCTATCAGTATCTTGTACTGATAATATTTTTGATGTTTAACCCGTTCTCACTGCTCACGAACCTAAACCTTCCACCTCAATGATTCTTTGTATACTACTAGCAGCAGCCAATAATATACTAATGTTTTTTTCATCGTAATAAACCATCCCTACAGACAATATTAGATACGCACTAATAATGGCTATAAACGGATATATTTGTGGTACTGCCAAAGTCTTTTGTGCCCGCAATGAATTTATGATGACCAGAATATTGGAAAAATAGTACGCAAAAGCTCCCATTATTCCAGTCCCAATTAAAAGCTCAATGAGATTATTGTGTGAGTAAGTTTCTCTCCCCATTGGACTGTTTCTTAATAAGAATCTATAATTATCAATTCCATAACCTAAAATCGGCTTTTCCCTGAACCAAGTCCAGCCTTCCTCGATCATTTTACTTCTAATAATCATAGACTGGTCCGTTGTTTCAGCGCCGCTAATTACGTCAATTAATGCCTCCATTCTCCGTCCAGTAATTTGATAGAAATAGGGGTTTTGGTTAATTGTTGCTATAATAATAAACACTATAGCCATACCTAAAAACATGTTTTTTGCTCTTTGAGTGTAATTTGCGTTTGGCCTGAAAATCAAAATAACAATAATCGCAAATATAATGAGGATAAATGCTTTCCTTGAACCAGTAAGAAGCACAACCAGAGTATTGATAAGCCATATAGGTATGTACCTGTACTTTCTCTCCTCAACAAGGCAATAAAAGCAAAAAATGGAAGAAATTGCTACAATAAGTCCTACCGCATTAACGTTACCCAAATCTCCTCCAAATCTTGTAATGTCTGAAAAGTCAGATATTACAATGATGTAAAGGCTTGCGATAAAACCAGCGTACACATAATTCAACATCAGTCTTCTTAGCTTGCTAACTGTATCAACGTAATTTACAATTGAAGCCATTAACATTAAAAGTAGAATTAACGTTAATACCTTGCGCATGGCAAAGTTTTGATTAATAGCATAAAAGGAGGAACTTAAGCATACGAATACAAAAAAAATATAGGCTACCAAAAAAATATTTATTACAATTCTCCGCTTAATCATCAAGCTTTGAAACCATATGGTTCCCATAAGGATCAATGCAATTATATTACTGAAATGATTCAAACCTTCTCTATATGCGAGTAAGAAAAGGCTTAAAATATATGCGAACAGCATTATTTCAATCAATTGGTCAAGATTATTTTTTTTCATAAAATACCTCTTTAGAAAATCAACTATGATCACAAGTTAACAGACAGTAAAATGAGCATCCGCATCTACTGCAAAGCGAAAGATTAAACCCGATTTTGTGAATAATCGATGAATTCATCAACAATATGTTTAAGCTCAGAAATGATTAAATTTTTATTGAATAGTTTGATTATACTGGATAAAGATTGCAGTGTAAGGCAGCATCGTTTAATCGTCGATATTATACAATTAATACATTTCAGGTTGACTCCGTTTAATTTGACTTGTAAGTAGTAGTACATTGAGTATTTTGCTGATTTCTATAACCTCATGAATGAAAAAGTTAAAACTTGAGATCCACCTTATCAGAGCTAATTCTAACGCTCGCAAGAACCTGGTAGTTTGTCCCACTTTTACAATAGTTTGATCGGGAGTTCTATCCAGCTTCCCAGGAGATAATCGTCTTTCTCATCGTCAAATAGGATAAAGCCTGAGGTTTCGAAAAAAGTTATTTCACCGAAATATATATTATTATTCACAATAAACCAGTCTATTCTTATATGGGCTCTATTTCCAGTTATTCGCTCGGACAGTTGAAGCATTTTTTCAAAATTTTCAGGTTTAGTATGAATCTTATTTGATGAATTAACACCACCTCGGCCAGAAATTTGAATTCTTTTCCACTGCGTATCGTAAAAATCGACTTTATGATCAATAAATCTGTCTGAATGTACCTGCACCAGCTTTGCTTTTCCATTAAAACACATGACTTTATAATCATCTGGAACATTATTATCTTCCGAAATAAATGGTTCGCAGATTATTCTGGGTTTGATATGTTTATACGGCCACTCCCTTCCATACCAATACCAGCTTTTCTTCATCCACTGGTCCAGTTTCTTTTTAGCTTCATCAACATTAAGTTCATTTTTGTCTGTGCAAATAATGTTTGTGCCAGATCCATGTGTGCACTTGAGTACAAACTGATCCGGAAGTAGTTCCCAATTAATTTCGTCCGTATTATTATATACCGCAATAAGTGGTATCAAATATTCTTCACCAATGATCTCCTGAACATAAGATCGAACAGCATACTTATCCGCGTA
>JAWSUW010000157.1:0-7271 GCA_033549245.1 Bacillota bacterium
TGATCATGTCGGCGGGGATGCGTTTGCGGAAGTGGTGCATCATGGAGGTATCAAAGGGTGGTTCTGTCTGAAACTCGGTTAACCCAATGAAGTACTGCAAATACAGGTTCTCTATGATCAGTTGCCTGGTTTCCTCATCAGAGGTACCCATTCTTGTTTGGATTACCAGAGATCCAAAGGCCGTTCGAGCTGGTATCGCTGGGGCGCCATCGGGTTTGAAGTTTTTAGCATATTCTTGTTCAACATAATCCCAAGGGATCTGCTCTGCCAGATTTACCCAACGATTGTTAGGATCAAGGCCTCTACCCAATGGTGATAAAAAAGTGTAAATGGTCTGCTGTTCATCGGGTTTTCTATACATTTTTACCTCCCAAGTGCACGGTTTTTGGGTTGAATTGATTAAAACCTATGCACTTATTATATCATGAAAGAGGTTGAAAGTCAGTATTTTCAATGTGTTTAATGTTATTCAATAGACCCTATATTACTGGAATGCTCTATCCTGACGGGTCGGGCATTCCTGATGGTGTTTACTTGGAAGAAGATGAACATCAGACAGGTAATGGGGAAGATAATGAAGATTTTTTTTCGGTTTCGGCAGATGAGGAAGAAGAAACTGAAAAAAGCATCAGAAGATTTCAACAGCAGACATCTGCAGGTATCAGGTTCTATGTTGATAATTCTGTAGAAAAACTAAAAGTTAAAGTATCCTGGGGTGAGTACCTGAAGACGACTGTTGAAAGAGAACTTGAGGTTGCAGAAGAAGAGATCAAAAAGAAATCGAGAAAAACCGGATACTTAAGAAACGAGCGCAGTGAAACAGTTGTTGTTGATTTTGCAGGAATAACAGGGTCAGCAAGTCTTTCCCTGCCGAATGAACCACTGGTCAGGCTTATGATAACAAAATTCACTCTTCAGAATGACTGCTATCTTGTCGCTGTACACTTGTCAAACCAACATGACAGTGAGTCAGACAATGACTATACTAAAGTAATGTTTCAGGTACAGATGAGTATCAGCAGCTCTGATCAAAAAGCTGTCTTTCTACCTGAGAATATTTGCCGGTCTGTCGAACTGAAGGACGAATACTACTATGAGAAACGGGCGGTATATGCCCGGGGATTCGGCTGTGCAGCCAACTGGATGGAAAGTGACGGGCAAAATGCTTATGAAGTGTTCATTGAATTTATCCCTGAACACGAAATCTGCGGTGTCAGTCCCATGTTGGAAGGTTTCTCTCAGGATTACTTTTCCATGCTCTTAATGGCAATGCCGGGTAAACGGGATGAAGTATTCAAACGTCTCCACCGGCTTCATAACGCTTATAACTCATGGATAGATAATCTGCGTGACCATCCGAGAATGAAAGATGAGGCATTCAGTAAAAGAAGTGATCAGATCATAAATGAGTGTGTTGCTGCATCACGCAGGATTGAGAAAGGAATCAACATTCTGGAGAAAGATGATACAGCTTTCGAAGCCTTCATTTTTATGAATCAATCGATGCATTTGCAAAGAAGTATAGCCAACTATTCCGAAAAATATGGACAGGGCATCAAATGCAGTCTTAGTGAATTTACCACCAAGGATCACAGTTCATGGAGACCTTTTCAGCTGGCATTTATTCTATTGAACATGGAAAGTTGTATGAATCCGGACAGCGATGACCGTGATACGGTCGATCTGCTCTATTTTCCTACCGGTGGGGGAAAGACAGAAGCTTACTTTGGCATTATTGCTTTTGTTATTGCATACCGAAGACTGACCTCGAGAATGGATGACATGTTGGAAAAAGATGGTGGGGTAACGATAATATTGCGGTATACCCTAAGATTACTCACAACTCAGCAGCGAGACCGACTAACGAAGTTGATTATAGCAGCTGAAATGCTTCGGAATAAACAACCTGAAAAATTCGGTAATGAACGAATATCAATTGGTTTCTGGGTCGGTGGTGGTGTTACTCCTAACAAATTTGATGATTTCAAGCATGACCCCGAGGATCCCCAAAAATCTGTGAAAGCTAATAGTATGCTGGCAAAGCAACTCATAAAATGTCCTTTATGCGGAACGGTTATTCAGCAGCACAATTATCATATTAACATGGAGAAAAACGAGGTCGAAATATTTTGTTCTGATGAGAATTGTTATTTTTTCAAATACAAGGATCATACTCTTCCTGTATATTTGGTGGATGAAGAAATTTATCGAAAATGTCCGACTGTCATTATTTCAACGGTGGACAAATTTGCGAGGCTGCCCTGGGATGAAAAAACAGGCTTAATCTTTGGAATGACTGACCGATTTTGTGAGAGGCATGGTTATCTGGCAATTGGAGAAAAGCACCCTGGAAGGCATAATGCCGGCTATGGTCTACCCAGGGCAACTGTAAAGAACACAAAACCATTTTATCCACCAGAATTAATTATTCAGGATGAGCTTCATCTCATCACTGGTCCGCTGGGTACTATTTACGGTGGTTACGAAACAGCGATTGAAGCGTTATGTTCTGAATATATTGGTGAAGCAGGTCATAGACCTAAATATGTTGTATCAACCGCAACGATTAAGAATGCAGGTGAACAGATTAAAAGTTTATATGGGAGAGAGAAATTTTCACAGTTTCCACCGGGCGGAATAGAAATAAGTGACTCGTTTTTCATGAAGGAAGTACCTTTGGACTCAAAACCGTTTAGACGTTATTGTGGCATCTGTGCACCAGGCCATTCAATGAAAACAACACTGCTCAGAGTTTATGCAATTCTGTTGCAGACTGTATATGACATGTCAGAGAAAGAAGAATATAAAGATTTTATAGATCCATATTACACGCTAATTGGTTATTTTAACAGCATACGAGAACTGGGAGGCACTGTGAGACTGTTGAATGATGACATACCTGCCCGTATTGAAAGGATTAAGAATAAATATGGGCATCCTAAACAGAGATTTGTAAGTAACAGACACCGGGAGATTACATCGAGAATGTCTTCTTACAGAATTGCTGAACTTCTTGAGCAATTATCGATTCCCTGGACGGAAAAAAATAGCCTCCACGCTGCTATTGCAACTAATATGATTGCTGTTGGCATGGATGTTGATCGTTTGGGATTAATGACAGTAACAGGTCAGCCTAAGCAGAATTCGGAATATATTCAGGCGACCAGTAGAATTGGAAGAAAATTTCCGGGCTTGGTCGTGACAGTCTATAATCCTTATCGCCCCAGAGATTTGTCCCATTATGAAAACTTTAAAGGGTTCCATTCTCAAATGCAACGGTTTGTTGAAGGGACAACAGCTACTCCATTTTCAGCAAGAGCCAGAGATCGTGTACTTCACGCGGTTATAGTAGCTTTGCTGCGTTTGAGGAGTTCAGAACTGGCATCCAATGAAGGTGCAAATATAATAAACGAAGTGCCTGAAGCTGTCATCGAAGATGCTATTAAAACGGTGCTGTTAAAAGTAGCCACTGTTACACCAAAAGCATACGATGAAGTTCTCGATGAAGCCAAGCTATTCATTGAAGAATGGAAAAGACTTTCAGCTGAAGAAAAGAAACTTTTTTATTATATTTGGGATGATGATAGATTTAATCGATTACTGAACTATTATGGCAAAAATTGCACACCAAAGGAAAAAGCAACGCTAAGCTCAATGCGTGAAGTTGAAGCAGCTTCAGCACTTTACTATTATACGTAGGAAGGATGTTAAATATGCTGAATAAACTTGGCGAAATTAGACCTAACCAATTAATAACAACTTTTGGGCCTGGGTCAATAATTGATGCTGTGAAAGATTCAGTCACAGTACTGGATACAAATTATTGGACTGTATGGGGAAAAACAATACATGATTCACGCCTCGCTTCATATTTAGGAGTCACTCATTTTAAAACACCTAAAACATCGTTCAAGGAAAATATTCCAGTAATTTCATTTCCAAACTATCATGTATGCAGCAAAGGAAACTGTGAAAATCTGTTTGACTTATCGTTAAGCTTTGATCTTGATAAGTATTTATCCCATGGACCAGTTTGTCCATTATGTGGTTTTCAGGCATATCCTGCCAGGTTCATTGTTGCATGTGCTGATGGGCATATGGATGATTTTCCTTGGAGATGGTGGGTGCATGAAGGGCATACTAGTTGTGATAAACCGATGAAATTTCAGTCATCTGGTAGATCATCATCTCTTGCGGATCTTCGGGTAACGTGTGAATGCAGTAAAAGCAGAAACATGAGTGGAGCAACTCAGAAAGAAAATTTCAGTGATCTAAAGTGTTCCGGCCGGCATCCCCAACGCCCATTGGAAGTCAAGAATCACAAAGGATTTTACTCCAATTGCGAAAAACAAGTTATCCCTTCACAAAGAGGAGCTTCAAATGTTTACTTTCCTGTAATACGAAGTGCTATTTCTATCCCTCCCTGGATTAATCCTCTCTTTAGTCTAGTAGATGAACACTATCGAGATATTTTGAACTATCGTAGTGATTTTGGTGAAGCCGGTGTCCAAAAAATATATGAAAAATATTTCGAAGAAAGATTCTCCAGGGAAGAATTTGATGATGCGTTGAAAAAAAGAGATGAAAAAATTAAAGAGTTTATCGAGATAAAGGAAATGGAATATGCAGCCATTACAAGGTTTAACGATGTTCAGTTTAGGACAGATGTTAGATTCTTTAAAGCGGAGGAGGAAGTACTTCCAGAACACCTAAAACCATTCTTTTCAAGACTGATTAAAATTCATCGCTTAAGGGAAGTCATGGTGCTTCTTGGATTCATGAGGATGGATTCACCGGAGCCAGAGGTTGACGATCCGCAGAATATAGTACAATTGACAAAAAGCAGATTTGATTCATGGCTGCCAGCAGTGGAAATAAATGGGGAAGGTATATTTATTGAGTTCAACAGAAGCAAAATTCAGCAGTGGTTCTTAGATGGAAATATCAATAAAATTTCAGGTATTTATAAAGAAGTGTACACTAAGTTCTGTGAGTCAAAGGGCTGGGAGCATTTTAAGGAAAGGGATGCCGCATATGTTCTGCTTCATACCTTCTCTCATTTGATGATAAAGGAACTCGCCATGCAGTGCGGTTATTCATCAGCATCAATTAAGGAGAGAATTTACAGCAGCGATGCTATGTGTGGTGTCTTGATCTATACAGGGAGTTCGGATAAGGAAGGATCTCTTGGTGGACTTGTGGAGATGGGTGAGATGTCAAACTTTGGAAGAATTCTGAAGTCTGCACTGGAAACTGCATTGTTGTGCACAACTGATCCTGAGTGTATGTTCAATGGACCAACGGTTGAAAGAATAAATGGATCAGCCTGTCATTCATGTTCCATGATATCAGAAACATCCTGTGAGAATGGCAACAGGCTCCTCGACAGAGGTCTTGTTGTTCCACTTCCCAATAATGACAGTGAAAGCTATTTCAGGGAGCTGGTGAATGAATTATGTGGTCTGGAACTTTAAAAGATTCCCTTTTGATAGAAACAATCGTCCAGGATATCGAAAAAAGCAAAAATCTTGAAGTACTAAATTATTGCTTTGAAGATTCGATGAAGGCTATCAAAAAAAGATATCCCGATTTTGACGAGAAAGATGTTACAGGCTTATTAAATGTCGCCATTGGGTTATACAATTATCAAAACAGAGAAAAAGTTGAACTTGTAATTACGGCACCTTCTGGTTTTGGGCTTAAAGCAAGAAACACAGGTATGGTAATTTATGACATGATATCAAATGCAAAAGAAAGTATTACAATTACAGGGTATTCGATATCTGATTACGTTTCAGATTTGATAGACTTGATAATTGATAAAAGCAGAAAAGGTGTATATGTCAATCTCTACTTAAACGAGTATGAGAACAAAAAAGATCAGCTTCAAAAACTGTTCATTTTTAACAATAGGTACATCAAGATCTACAATTACAACAAAAATGAAAAAGATAGGATGGCATCATTACATGCAAAAGTAATTGTCGCTGACAGAAGATATGCTTTTATTTCTTCTTCAAACCTTTCATATCACGGATTCGAGAGCAACATAGAATTAGGTGTGATGCTGGACTCCCCCAAAAAATCAAGTGAGATAGAGGAAATGTTAAAGAAATTGGTGACTTGGAAAGTTTTTTCCAGAATTTCAATTGGCTGAAGAAGAAGCGAGAGTAAATACAATTACTGGTCAAGCGTTGTTTATGAGTATTACTGTCTAACCACCAGCTCTCTATTAGTTTCAGCAATATGTTGCTTCGGTAGTTAATCATCACTAGATTTAGGAGTATTGTCCAAGGGGTGTTGGTGGAATGAAGCTTAAAACAAGTGAAGCAAGAAGCAGAAATATGTCTGCTATAAAATCGAAAAACACAAAACCTGAAATAATAATTCGTAAAGCATTACATGCTGCAGGCTTTCGTTATCGATTACACCAGAAGGATTTGCCAGGGAAACCTGATTTGTACTTGCCTAAGTATAAAACTGTCATTTTTGTTCACGGCTGTTTCTGGCATCAGCACGAGGGTTGCAAAGATGCTGTAACACCAAAGACTAACACAGAGTTCTGGAAGAAAAAACTCAATGGTAATGTTTATAGGGATAAAGAAAATATTATCGAGTTAGAAAAAATGGGGTTGAAGGTAATAATCGTCTGGGAGTGTACAATTAATGAATGCAGTAAAAATAATGAAATAACTAAATTGGTACAGCAAATCCAAAGAATACTAAAAAATGAGGATAAGTAAGAGGTGAACACATGGACCACATAGAATCTATTGAATTGGGTTTAGCGGATAAAAAGTCTTATTCAGAGATTGCTCGAAAGGTATTCCTCACATATCCAACTAAGGTTCTTATTGGCAATGAAGAAAAACAATATAGCATTCTGAATGAAATAAGCCAACATTTTTCCATACCAATAATGTCAATCCACGTTGTGGGTTCAGCAAAAATGGGATGTAGTTTCCATAAAGATAAAATATTTACACAAGGCGAATCTGATTTAGATATTGCAATCATCGATGCATATTTATTTCAGAGGTATGTTGAAATGGTCTTTAAAGTAACCAAGGGTTACTCTGAAAAAACACTTTTTGATAGGTGCGACGGCATATCAAAAGAAAGGGAATACCTGGCATATTTAAACAAAGGTGATTCTACTGCAAAAAGTCACTAAACCAAACACATACTGAACAACATTTTTTCGAGATAAAATGCGTTGAAAGCATTGATAATACTTAATTAAAGCCCTTTTTATGGTATAATAAAGAAGA
>JAWSUW010000157.1:7281-7591 GCA_033549245.1 Bacillota bacterium
TTCTGTGTTTCGACCCAACAATGACCATCGACAACAACACTTTTTCGACAGCACCCATCACATGAATCCAAAAATTGTTGAGAAACTGGAGAAATCCTGGGCGTCTAAATTCTATGAACACATATTCTGCCAGATCGATGAAGCACCCTTTGCCGTACTCTACAGTGATATGGGACGGCCCAACACACCCGTCAACATACTCATAAGCCTGGAATACATCAAACACATGAAAGACCTGACCGATCCTGATTTGATCGACGCGTTCCACTTTGACTACCTGGTGAATTATGCTGTTGGTATCAGAACACTG
>JAWSUW010000158.1:0-6967 GCA_033549245.1 Bacillota bacterium
TGCGTCAAGAGGAAGTTCCTGCTTATGGATTTACTCCTGATTCTGACTTTCCTGTAGTTTATGCAGAAAAGGGACTTTTACAAATCAAGCTTAAATCGGAATTGAAATCCAGTTTAAGGGTCAAAGGTGGAAATGCAATGAATTCCGTCCCCGAGTCGGCAACTTACCATGGAAGCCATCTATATAAACTTGAAAAGCAACTCAAAAAAATGGGCTTCGATCATGAACTTGAAGGTGACGAACTGTATGTCATCGGAAAAAGTGCCCATTCCGCAAAACCTCATATGGGAGTCAATGCGGTTACAAGAATGGTAATGGCTCTCAAAGCTTTAGGAGTGGGTACGCCAGCAGTAGATTTTATAGCTGAAAAAATTGCACTCACAACAAATGGTGAACTGATTTTCGGAAGTTGTGAGGATGATCCTTCAGGCAAATTGACGATATCAGTGAATCAGATTGATATCAGCAAGTATGGAGAGGTTATTGGAATGGATATTAGAATTCCTGTGACCGTGGATAAAAAATTCATAGCACTTGGACTCAAAAGAGTTGCAGAGAAATTCGGACTTAAATACGAGGAGCTGGACTATTTGGAACCTGTTTATCTATCCAAAGACCATCCGTTGATTCAGACTCTGAAAAGTGTTTACGAAGAGGAAACAGGGCTTGATGGTACACCAATGGCTACGGGAGGAGCAACCTATGCAAGGTCAATGAAGAATTGTGTTGCATTTGGACCCAATTTTCCAGGAACCATAAAAATCGCACATCAAACAGATGAATACATCGAAGTCAACGCATTGATCAAATGCACACAGATTTACGCCAAAGCGATAGAGAGGTTGATTGAATGATAAAAAATTATGTGCTTGATACTAACGTCATGATTCATGACCCCGAGTGTTTTTACAAATTTGAAGACAATAGAATCATCATACCAATAATTTGCATCGAAGAACTTGATCGCCTAAAAACTCGTGAAGGACTGGTCGGTTATCAAGCGAGATGTGCCGCCAGAGAACTCTCCAATATCAGAAAGAGTGGAAGTTTGTCAGAAGGAATCAACTTGCCTGATGGCGGAAGTATTCGAATTGAACTGAATCACTTGGATTTCAACTCATTGCCTGATGGTCTGGACACGACTAAGAATGACACGAGAATTTTGGCCGTCACGAAAAAACTTAAAGAGATGTATGAACCTATGCAAACCATTCTGGTTACAAAAGACCTTTATATGGCAATAAAGGCTGACGCTATAGGTATTGAAATACAGGATTATCAAAATGATAAAGTTGAAGCTGACGAAATATATAAAGGTTATCAGGAAATTTCTCTTCCCAGCGAGTCTATTGACAAAATATATTCCGGAGGATTGAAACTATCAGATGAACTTTCAGAAGGATTGTACCCAAATGAGTTTTTACACATAAAGAGTTCCAATCGAGATTCTCATGAAATCATTGCCAGGTATGATGGTGACAATGTGGTGCCTCTGAAGTATGTCAATGAAGTCTCGTGGGGACTTTCACCGATCAATAGGGAACAAAAGATGGCTTATGAACTGTTGATGGATCCAGATATCCATTTTGTGTCAATCACAGGGGGTGCAGGTTCAGGCAAGACAATACTTGCAACTGCGGTCGCCCTTCAAAAAGTTATCGAACAGGGGCAATATAGAAGAATAGTTTTTGTAAGACCTGTTGTTCCAGCCGGAAATGATATTGGATATCTTCCAGGGACTGAAGAGGAAAAATTGAGACCTTGGATGGGCAGTTTTTATGATGCAATCGAGAATTTGGTCGATAAAAAAATAATGAAAAAAAGCAAGGAGACCCAAGGCAAAGGTCGTCACATGGTTTATAGTGAAAAACCAGAATTCAGTGTGGACGATTTTATTGAACAATATCGAAAATATGGTGTAATTGAGACTAAAACTTTCACCTATATGAGAGGAAGAACACTAACCGATGCACTTGTTATTGTAGATGAAGCCCAAGAAATTACACCTCATCTGGCAAAGCTTATGCTGACTCGTGCGGGCTTCGGTTCAAAATTTGTATTTATTGGTGATCCAAGTGACAACCAGATTGACAACGTTCTAGTGGATGCGAAATCCAATGGACTAGTCTATACAGTTGAAAAGATGAAAACATCCAAATTGACAGGACACATCACACTCAAACGTGTTGAGCGTAGTCCACTCGCCGAACTTGCCGAAGGAACGATGTAAATTGCATCAGACTGTAGACAAACGTCCAAATCCATCGTTACTGAAGAAAACCCAGTTCAGTTACGACACTCAAGGTCGCGCTTTCACTGGGTTTTCTCCGTGCCTTGACTTTGAACGTTTACTACAGCCTGCAGTCTGATGACTTTGTCATCACCCTGATGCCAAATCTAAAGATTTGGCATTTTTTATTTTTTGGCATGGAAGTTGCAAATACTATTAATGAAAGTCATCCATTATATTGAGGAGGAAGAATATGAGATTACAAGGAAAAGTCGCGATCGTTACAGGTGGGGCTCAAGGAATTGGCAGGTCCATCTGTGAAACGTTTGCAAGAGAAGGTGCCAAAGTCGTTGCAGTGGACTTGTCAGATATGACTTATGTTTGTGAAGGCGTTAAAGGCTACAAACTCAACGTTACAAATCGTACAGAAGTTGAACACTTTGCAGATGATATTGTAAGCGAATACGGACACATTGATATTTTAGTGAACAATGCTGGGATCACCAGAGATGCTTTGATCGGTAAAATGAATGAAGAAATGTGGGATTTGGTAATTGATGTTAATCTTAAGGGTGTATTTAACATCACACAGGTTGTCGCACCACATATGATCGAACAAAAGCAGGGATCAATCATAAACATTGCTTCAGTGGTAGGTGAGTATGGAAATGTAGGTCAAACCAATTATGCAGCTACCAAAGCAGGCGTAATTGCAATGGCCAAAACATGGGCCAAGGAGTTCTCAAGAAAAGGTGAGGCGGTACGTGTCAACTCTGTTGCTCCAGGATATGTAAACACAGAAATGATGAAAACAGTGCCAGACAAGGTTTTGGATCCAATCAGACAGAAGACGATGCTGGGTAGGCTGGGTGAACCACAGGAAATTGCGAATGCAGTTCTATTTTTGGCAAGCGATGAATCTTCATTTATAACAGGGCATAACTTATCAGTCAACGGTGGACTCAGACTGTAGACAAACGTCCAAATCCATCGTTACTGGATAAAATCCAGTTCAGTTACGACGCTATAGGTCGCGCCTTCACTGGATTTTATCCGTGCCTTGACTTTGAACGTTTACTACAGCCAACAGTTTGATGACTTTGTCATCATCCTGACAACACCATTATATGGTGTTGTTTCTTTTTGTAAATATTTCATAAAATTTATCAAAATATGGCCTGATGATTCTAAATAGCGACGTGGCAAGTACTATGCCACATGCGATAGAAATAGCAATGAATAGAGATTCCGCTCCGGTAGTCATGGCTGTTTCAAAATCCTGTGAAACTATATGATACATGGTATAATAAATACCATAGCCAGGTACAAAGGGAATGATGCCCGGGATGATAAACAATGTTGCTGGATGCTTTTGAACAGAAGCAAGAAATTCACCAACGAGACCTACGAAGATAGAACCAATAAAGGCAGGTACAATAAAACTTGTGCCGCTGTTTTGAAGGTATGCGTAAAGCAACCAACCAAACATACCGTTGATGCTTGCTATCAATATCAGTTTTCTTGGAAGGTTGAAGATAATTGAAAACCCAACCACACAGAAGAACGAATAAAAACCTTGAAGAAAAATGTTCACAGAAGACCTCCTAAATCCATGCTAAAACAAACTGCAATACCATACCAACTCCAAATGCCAGTGCGATTGCGATGAAAAGTGCTTCCATGATTTTCGCACTTCCAGCCAACAATTCTCCTGAAATCAAATCTCGAATGCCATTTGTAAGAGAGACGCCTGGTACCAAAGTCATAAGAGGACCAATAATCACCATATTGAAAGAAGCTTCAATGCCTACAATTTTTCCGATGGATATGCCCAAGAAGCAAATCAGCGATGCAAGGAATCCACCAATAATATTTTTAATAAAAAAGTTCATGTTCACGCTGGTCAGATTATCCCATATTAATATCGTCAATGAAGAAGCGATATATGAAAGGATAAATTCAGCCAGAGTTCCACCGAAAAGCAATACGAAAAATCCTCCAGCCATGCCACTGAAGAAAAAGCGTGTCAATCTTGAAAAATTAGGTGGAGATGCAAGCTCAGACAGTATTGTTTCCGCATCATCAAGTGACATGTCTGTTGAACTGAAATTTCTTGCAAATTCGTTTGCCCGATCTATACTTTCCAGGTCAATACCACTCGGATTGACTCTGTACAGCTTGGTGACGAGTACGCCATCCGGTTCGGCACTGAAAATCATCCCTGTTGGGATCACAAAAACATTTACATCCGTATTAAGTCTGGATTCCGCCATACGTTTGACGGTTTCTTCAACTCTATAAGTTTCAGCGCCATTGGTTAGCATGATTTTACCAGCCTCAACAGCGATATTAATTATTCTTTTTAGTTCGATATCATTCATAATATAGTTACCTGACCCCTTATTTCAAAGCTATCCATAATTATACCAAAAATAACTTTTAAATACTCTTTTTTTATTGTTAATTATTTGATAAAATCGATATGACTCGACTAATACAAATATAGATAGGAGAACTGATGTCAGAACTTTTAGTAATACACTGCGACAGTGACGGTGTGCGCATAGACTCATATCTTGGAAGTGCACTTGATGGCCTTTCCAGAAGCTATATACAAAAGCTGATCGGTGAAGAAAAAGTGAAGGTCAATGGAATCGTGATCAGTTCCAAAAAAATGTTACTCAGCATCGGAGATATTCTGGAAGTAGCAGTACCTGAGCCAGAGATGCCGGACATCATTGCAGAAGATATTCCACTGGATATTGTCTATGAAGATGAAGATCTCCTTATAGTCAACAAACCGCAAGGCATGGTGGTTCATCCAGCACCAGGTAATTATACGGGTACCCTTGTCAATGCACTCATGAATGTCTCTGATCGACTTTCAAGTATCAATGGAGTGATCAGACCGGGAATAGTCCACCGTATTGATAAAGACACTTCGGGACTACTCATGATAGCCAAGAACGATGTGGCACATGAATCCCTTGCTAGACAACTCAAAGAAAAAACAACTATCAGAGAATATGTTGCGATAGTCAATGGAAGAGTGGGTAACGATGAAGGTAAGATAGATGCACCGCTCGCCAGGCACAGTGTGGATAGAAAAAAAATGGCCATTCAATTTGGTGGTAGAAATGCAGTAACTCATTATGAGGTTTTGGAACGATATAAATATCATACTCTTGTCAAATTGGTTCTTGAAACGGGAAGAACGCACCAAATCCGTGTTCATATGGCATCCATAGGACATCCGATTCTTGGCGACCCGGTATATGGAGTGAAAAGCGAACGTGTCAAACATGTTGGACAAGCACTACATGCCAAGATGATTGGATTCATTCATCCGAAAACCAATGAGATGATGGTGTTTGATTCTGATTTGCCTGAATACTTTGAAGTCTTAATCAAAAAATGTAGATCATTATAATATGCATTATAGGAGGCCATAATGGAATTTAAAGCTAAATTGTTGGATGATAAGGCCATTGACCGTTCGTTGACCAGATTGGCACACGAGATCATTGAAAAAAACAAAGGCACAGAATCGTTGGTTTTGATTGGAATCAAATCGAGAGGCATTCCGATCGCACAGAGAATTTCACAGCGGATCAAAGCAATCGAGGGGACGGAATTGCCTGTTGGAGAGCTTGATATAACACTTTATAGGGATGATTTGTCACTAAAAAGTTATGAACCTGACGTGAAAGGCCTCAAAGTGGATTTTGAAATAGATGGAAAAGTTGTCATATTGGTGGACGATGTCATCTACACAGGAAGAACAGTCAGAGCCGCTATGGATGCCATAATTGATTATGGTCGACCAAGTGCCATTCAATTGGCTGTTCTAGTGGATAGAGGGCACCGAGAATTGCCGATCAGACCTGACTTTGTCGGAAAAAATGTCCCGACATCCAGTAAAGAAATCGTCAAAGTCAAGCTGGAGGAGATGGACGGTGTCAATGAAGTGAGTATTTATCAAAAATAAAAGCTGATATAAATTAAAATCCCCGTTAAGCATAGAATTGAATGCTTATCGGGGATTTTCTGTAGATTTTGAGTTATAGAGTAATATCTAGCGAAATCACTCCAATGATCTTATTGTTGGATCTAACCGGAGTAGATACGGTAATACAATATTCATTGGTTATGGAGGAGATGTATGGTTCGGATTTATAATCTGAACCAACTATCGTTTGCTTATAAAATGGTCTGTGAGAAACATCAATGTTTTTGCTTCCGACATCTTGAGAAAACTCTATGGCAACTCCTTTGTTGTTCATAAGAGCGACAAGTTCGTAATCAGGAGAACCATCTTTGATTTTCTTCAAGACACTTTGGCTGATTCGATCAATCGGTGTATCCGAGATCTGACTGACATTTTGTTTTAGATAAATAAGTGATTTATCCACTTTTTCGGAAATCTCTTTACCGACAGTCAAACCCTTTTTATACTGTTCTGCATTGTCAGCCAATTGGCTTGAAATACTGTGCAGGTGGTGTATGGATGCAGTGATGTCATTTAAACTGTTGAGCTGAACTTCTGTAAGTGAAGAGGTCTCCTCAATATTTGCAGTGACTTCCTGACTCTCGTTGGAAATGTTCTTAATTAGCTCATACACCGCTTCGGTTGTTACTTTTTGTTTGTTGGCACGGTTAAGGATTTCTCTGACCATCTCTAGTGTGGCATTGACTGAATTGAAACTTTCCTTGAGAAAATGGTTGGACTGGTCGGCA
>JAWSUW010000158.1:6977-7434 GCA_033549245.1 Bacillota bacterium
ATAACCTACATTGTCATCGGATTGTTTCACTTCTTTGAACATTTTTTCAGCTATGCTTTCAGTTTTTGTGACAACAGAATGAATGATTTGACTGATTTTTTCAGATGAATCATTGGATTGTTCGGCCAATTTACGAACTTCTTCTGCTACTACCGCAAATCCACGACCTGCATCACCGGCTCTGGCTGCTTCGATGGAAGCGTTTAGTGCAAGCAAATTGGTTTTCTCAGATATGTCACTGATGATTTTGACGATATCCATGATACTCGTCATATCATCAGAAAGCGATTTGATATCATCTGAGATCAGAGTGTTTTGGTTTGAGCTTTTTTTCATTCTTTGAATCAATTCAACCGTATTTGAATTGGTGGTGTCGAGATTGTTTTTCATTACTGAGGACAAAGATTCTGTTTTAGTGGCATTGTCGGTAACCGCATTCATGTCGTCCATCATTTGA
>JAWSUW010000159.1:0-2028 GCA_033549245.1 Bacillota bacterium
GCGACAGTGTTTCATTGTGGGACCAAGATGTCTGATGGTGATATCGTTACAAATGGTGGACGCGTGCTTGGTGTGACGAGCCTAGGTGATGATCTTGAATCGGCTAGAGCTGGCGCATATGAGGCTGTTCGTAAAATAAGTTTCGATCAGGCGTATTATAGAAATGATATAGGGAAGTAGAAGAAGAAGCAGGGAAGAAGCAGGGAAAGCAGGGAAAGCAGGAAGAGCAGGAAGAGCAGGAAAAGAAGGAAAAGCAAAAGTTCAAAAGATAAGGCTCACAAAATCGATGATTTTGTGAGCCTGTTTTGTTGGAGTGAAATACAAATGTGTTAGATGGCACGTGTTGCATTTTCGAGCCATTTTTTTTCTTCTTCATTCAACTTAGGGGATAGCAAGGTTCTGACTTTCTCATGATAAGCATTGAGTTGGTCTTTTTCAACTTTGGTCATCATATCAAGATCGATCGCATCAATGTCAAGTGGACACATGGTCAATGTCTCAAATCTGAAAAAACGACCGAATTCATTTTCAATATGTGGGACGACATAAATGATGTTTTCAAGTCTTACACCGTGCTTGCCGTTTCTGTATACACCAGGTTCATTGGAAAACACCATACCTGGAGTGAGAGACACATCGGAAAGGTTCATGGAGATTTTTCCAGGACCTTCGTGAACGCCAAGGAAAAATCCTATGCCGTGTCCGGTACCGCTTTTGTAATCCATGGCATGTTCCCACATGTTCATGCGTGAAATGGTATCGAGATGTGTGCCTGTTGCACCTTCAAGGAATACTGCTCTTGAGAGAGCAAGCATGCTCTTCAGAGTCAACGTGAAGTCGGTTCTCTCCTCCTCGGTGAGGGGACCCATGGCAACGGTTCGGGTGATATCTGTTGTACCGTTCAAGTACTGTGCACCGGAGTCAATCAGAAGCAATCCTTTTGGTTCGATCGTATAGGAACTTTGCTCAGTTGCTCTGTAATGCATGATTGCACCGTGGTCTCTATAAGCTGCGATGGTATCAAAGCTTTTTCCTCGCATCAGTGGATTTTCACTGCGGAATGTGGTGATCTTAGTGTCTATGTCCACTTCGGTCAAAGTTTCAGTGCCTGTTTTCGACAACCAGTTTAGGAATTTTACGACAGCTGCGCCATCATTGATGTAACACGCTTCAAGATGTTTCAGTTCCACATCGTTTTTCACTGCTTTGAAATCCGTGCTTGGATTCCTGTGGTCAATCACTTTGCAACGATTTTCCAAACTGTTATAAATAAAGTATGGTGTAGCGGACTTATCCAGCATGATGGCTTTGAGGCATTTTAGTCCGCCGAGATCTTTGAGTAAATCTTCGTAAAGCTCGACTTTGATCTGGTTGCTGTGCAATTTCTCAATAATTTTTTCATTGAGTTTTAGTGGATCCACATAAAGGATCACTTTTTCATTGGAAATGAACAAATAAGAAAGAAAGTAGGGATTGTTGGTGATGTCGTTGCCTCTGAGGTTGAGGACCCACGCGATGTCATCAAGTTTGGTGATCAAATGGCTACTCGCTCCAAGTGCATTCATTTTATCTTTAATTCTTTGAATCTTCTCACTGGAAGTTGCTCCATTGTAAATATCATCGTGAATATAGATTTTCTCAGAAGGCAGATAAGGTCTATCCAGCCATATCTTATCGATGATATTGGAAGTGAAGTCAATTTTGACATTCTTATGCTTCAGGTGTTTTTGAAACCTTTGAACTTCACTAGTCATCATCTGTAGTCCGTTGAAACCAACACTGAAATCATCATCGAGTTCGGCGATGAGCCATTGGGAAATTGTCGGTTCTGATGGCATTCCCATTTTGATGATTACAATATCTGTATCTGCCAATTCTTTTTCTGCCTGGATGAAATATCGGCCATCGGTCCAAAGTGCACATTTTTTTTGGGTGATGACGAGTGTTCCATGGGGCGGCTGGCCAGGCGAATCGAAAGCTCCCGCAGCTGTATTTCGTCAACCACATTGGGCGCTTCAGACATCATAC
>JAWSUW010000159.1:2038-7368 GCA_033549245.1 Bacillota bacterium
AATATTCGGGTAAATACTCACTTGCGTGTGGATCACTTGAAGGGACAATGTAGGCATCAATGCCCGAAAAACGCATTTGTTCCCTGATCAACTTGATTTTTTTCGAAAATTTCATTATTAATCCCCTTAATTATTGATGACCTTCTTCCGGCACAATACAAATAAATTTTAGTGTGGTGTCTCCAGCATTTGAGAATTGGTGAATTGTGTTGTTTGGTACATAGGCATAACTGCCTGGTGATAACGTATGAAGTGTTTCTCCTATTAAAAGGGTACCGTTACCTTCGATTACAAAATTGATGTGTGGCCAATCGTGCTCGTGCTTCGGGCTATACCCGTCCACTTCCAGCTCGACTACGCGCATGACGTAACCTTCCCAACCTTCTTCTGGTGATACCAATACTTTCATGGCGGCGTTCCGAGCAAGTGGGCTGGTGATTTCTTTTGCTTTCAGCGCATTAAAATTTCCTACGACCATATGTGACCTCCATTATTATTTGATAAGATAATTATATCAGAAATACACGGACGGGGCGAAGGGTATTACAAAATATTATATTTAGCCTCACGAAATGTTTGAGTAGCTAATTAATATGTGCTATAATAAAAATGGCCAAAATGACATGTGATGGAGAAAATTTTATGGATTTTAAAAAGAAAAGGGATTTGATTTTGAACGGGAATATGAACAAGGTGATTCTGACTTTGTCTTTGCCGGTCATGCTCAACAATTTCATACATACACTTTATAATTTGACAGATACGTTCTTTATAAGTCGGATTGGTGGCAATGAGGTAGCGGGGGTGCAATTTGTCTGGCCACTCATATTTCTGATGATGTCTTTCGGAATTGGTATGACAATTGCCACGTCTGCATTGATTTCTCAATATATCGGGGCAGGAGACAATTTTAAAGCCAAAAAAACAGCCGGTCAAGCGATTCTTTTATTGTTTAGTCTTTCGGTGGTTCTCGGAGTCGCAGGATTCTTCGCCGCACCTTATATCGTCAGATGGATGGGAGCGACGGGAAGTCTTTACGACAATGGTGTCGCGTACCTTAGCATCATGTTTGCGGGTCTGTTTTCGACTTTTCTGATGAATGCATTCAATGCGGTCAAGCACGGACAAGGTGATACGATTTCACCACTGGTGATTGGCGCTTTATCAGTTCTTATGAATGTGATTCTGGATCCGATTTTCATTTTTGTCCTCGATTTGGGTATTGAGGGTGCCGCATACGCGACAGTGCTTTCCACAGGTGTCTTCGCTATTTATGGCGTATTCACTCTATTCAGTGACAAACAAAGTCTCAAAATTGATTTCGCCGATTTGAAGCCGGACATGGAACGTTTGATGAAAATCATCAAAATAGGTTTTCCTTCTTCTGCGGGTCAAGCGACGACTGCACTCGGTTTTACTGTTTTGAATGTGTTCCTGGTGTCGTTTGGTGAGATCACATTAACCGCTTTTGCAATAGGAAATCGGATCAGCTCACTCATCATGATGCCGTCTATGGGAATTGGAAGTGCTCTTGCTACTGTAGTAGGGCAAAATTTAGGTGCTGACAACATCAAACGCGCCAAAAATGCCGTTTGGTCGAGTACAAAACTGACCACGCTCATGCTCGTAGCCGGTGGTGGACTTATGTTTCCGTTTTCAGAATCAATTGTAAAAGCATTTACTCAATCACCTGAGGTAATAGAAAGCGGTACAGCTTATCTGAAAATGATACTGATCTCAGTGCCACTCATGGGTTATTTTCAGATTCTCGTCGGCACTTTTCAAGGTTCCGGTCATACGCTTTCTGCAATGGTCCTCATGATGGGAAGATTATGGGTACTTAGAATCCCTATGGTAATGTATTTAAGCAAAAATGCAAATTTCGGTCCTTCTTCCATATGGTATGCCATGATCATCAGTAATCTCTTGATCTGCATCGTGGGACTCGGCATCTATATGACAGGCAAGTGGCAGCACAAAGTGATCAAGTCACCTAAGGGTTCGGTCAGCGAAGCAATAGCTTGACAGAGTAAATGCTTCGTGTTAAAATAAAAACGAAATAATCTTCAGGGCGGGGTGTGAGTCCCCACCGGCGGTATAGCCCGCGAGCCGAAAGGTTGATCTGGTTGAATTCCAGAGCCGACAGTTATAGTCTGGATGGAAGAAGAGGTTTATGTTACATGTCTATTTTCCCCTGAAGTCATGCTTTATGGGGATTTTTTGTACCCCAAAAGTCATAAACCCAATTATATGATGATGGAGGTAATAGGTATGTTAGCACAGACAAAAAGAAAGATTTCGGTCTCACATATGACCAAGATAGCGATGATGAGTGTTCTCGCATTCGTATTGATGCAATTTGAACTCATAATTCCAATTTTCCCGGCTTTTCTAAAAATCGATGTGAGCGATTTGCCAGCATTGATTTTGGCTTTCTCAATGGGACCTTTTGCGGGTATAGCTGTTGAAGGCATCAAGAATTTATTGCATATGTTTCAAACATCAACTGGTGGTGTTGGAGAACTCGCCAATTTCATAATCGGTATTTCAATGGTGATTCCTGCAGCTTTGGTATACAAGAGAAGCAAGTCCAAGAAGTCTGCGATAATCGGACTCACTGTGGGTACTGTGGTTATGTCAATCGTTGGCGGTCTCGCAAACTATTTCATTTTGATTCCATTTTATACGAACTTCATGCCGATCGATGCCATTATTGGTATGGGTGCGGCTGTGAATCCTTCTATTGTTTCCCTGGAAACTTTAATTCTTTTCGGAATCATGCCTTTCAATATTTTCAAAGGTATTGTACTTTCAATTTTGACACTTGTTCTATACAAGAGAATTTCACCAATATTGCATCGTTAAGATTAATGGGGAGGATCGCTAATGCGGTTCTCTTTTTTATTTACAAAATCCACAATTCTGTTAGAATATATAGGGAAGCGAAATAAAATGACTCGGGGTGGATGTCATGGCTGTTGTGACTATAGAAAAACGCGAAATGAGACTTGCTATACTCAAAATGATTTTACCGATCATGATGTCAAGTATACTTGAAATGATGGTCGGTATCGTATCCATGGCACTCATTGGTAACCTTGGTTTCATAGCTATTGGGGCAATGGGCCTCAGTACCCGCGTCAGAGGTATGATTTGGGCGGTCTACAAAGGCATTGCAATCGGAGTCCAGGTCGTCATCGCTCAAGCACTAGGGGCGGAAGATCATGAACGTATCAAGCATGCGATTAGACAAACAATTGGATCGATTTGCATATTGTCATTGATTTTCTTAAGTACTTTGATATTTTTGCCTTCTTTTTGGTTAGGAATTTTCGGCGCGAAAGGTGAACTTTTGGAAGTGGGTGTCAAACTGCTCAGAGTTGTGGGACTTGGGATGCCATTTCTAGGTATTGTCCTTATTGTTGCAGGTGCACTACAAGGACGTGGTGACGCAACTACACCAATGATCATCAGTGCGATCATGAATATACTCAATGTTGTTTTGGGTCTGATCTTAGTGAGAGGAGCTTTTGGAATTCCTGCGCTTGGACTCATGGGTGCAGGTATTGCCATGGCGTCTTCTCAAGCGATTGCTGCGGTTATAGCGATTGTCGTTATCGTAAGAAAAGGCGGCATCATTGAACATAGCAGTTTTTCTTCATTTTTCAGATTTAAAAAAAATATCATTTCTTCGGTTTATAAAACGGGTGTGCCTAGTGCCATCGAATCCTTGTTTTGGCAAATGAGTTCAGTATTGTTGATCAGGGCTATACTCACATATGGTGACAATGCGTATGCGGCCTATCAATTGGGGCTCCAAGCGGAAAGCATAGCATATATGCCTATGGCGGGATTTCAAGTAGCTGCAACGGCTTATGTGGGCAGATATCTGGGAGCCAAATCTCCAGAAAAGGCCAGGAGTTACCTGAGAGAAATCGTTAGATGGGCTGTGATCGTGTCTGTGATTGGTGGCGGTTCTCTGGTGCTGTTTCCAAAAGTGCTTCTTGGAATTATGACAAATGACCAGGAATTGATTAATATCGGAACGATGTACCTGATCTATTGCGGTCTTGCTCAAGTGCCTCAGAATGTGGCGGGCGTGCTCGGTGGTGCGCTGAGAGGTGCGGGGTATACCAAGATGCCTATGTATGCAGCTGGAATAGGTCTCTACGTGGTCCGAGTCCCTATAGCCCTTCTTGCAGCTTATGTGTTTCAAATGTCCATCAACGTCATTTTCCTGGCGATTGCACTGGATATGACTGTCAGGTTGCTACTCAACAGTTTCCTTTATTTTAAAACGAATATCTATGACAATCCAAGACTTGTCTAAATTATAAAACGGCTCGTTCTCCATCAATGGGAAACGAGCCGTTTCTGTTATAATTTATATCTTTTGAGTTCGTTTTTGAGGAACAATACGACTTTCTCAAGTTCAGAGATGTTCTCGGTCAACGATATGATCTCTGAGGAGAAGCTCGTGACGTTTGCACTCATTTCCTGTGATGTAGCAGAGTTTTCTTCTGCTATTGCAGCTAAAGTATGCATGTTTTCGAAAACCTTGTTGATTTTCTGGGTCTCATCCGAAAGTTGTTTTGAAATCTCGGAAATAGAGTTTGAAACCACCTTGATTCGGGAAGATGCATTTTTGCTTTCCACAGTGACGTTCGCCATGGTCTTGGTGCCGTTTTCAAGCTCGATGAACTGGTCATTGACTTGACTCACCATGCTGTTGACGCCGTGAGTGAACAGGTTGAGGCTTGAGTTGATGGTGCTGACGGCATTTTTTGAATCCTCAGCGAGCTTTCTGATTTCTTCAGCAACAACACTGAATCCACGTCCCATTTCACCAGCTCTTGCTGCTTCGATAGAAGCGTTGAGTGCCAAAAGGTTTGTTTGTTCGGCAATGCTTTCGACGGTACTGACGATTGTAATGATGTCTTTGACTTTCTTGCTGAGTTCGGTACCTTGGGTATTGACCTCGGAAAATTTGTCTTTGACCTGGTTGAGGTTTATGGAGACTTTCTCGAGATCGTTGAATGAAATCTCAATCTGTTTTACTGCAGACTCCAGACTTACTTTACCTTCGAGCTCTCTTTGACTGATTTGATTAAGGATTTCGATGTTGTCCGCGAGAATGCTCACAGAACCTTCTGTTTCAGTGGCTTGATGGATGGCGCCTTCAGCTACTTCCTGCACGGACTGGGCAATCAGATCGGAAACGCTACTAAGGTTCTTGGAAACCACGGAGAATTTATCTGTGAATGAGTAAAGATCATCCATTCCACCTTTGAAATAAGTGAATTCCTCTCTAAGTGAGTCTTTGACACCAG
>JAWSUW010000160.1:0-7343 GCA_033549245.1 Bacillota bacterium
AATTATTTGGTTGGCCTGTGCTATCGCAAGTGTGGCAAGATAAGTAAACCAAACTATAATTTGTACATAGATTTTTGTTGTAACCGCAGCGGTACCCATCAAATTGATGAATGAAAAAATCACCATCTGGGAAAACTGCCAGGATATCGGTTCTCCAGCTGAAGGCAATCCAAGTTTAAGAAACTGGACAACCAGTTTTTTAGGTGCTGGAAACAAGTGCTTTAACGATGGTTTGACACCATAATATTTTACCAAAACGAAGAGCATGATAACGACAGCGATTGAACGACTGAAGACAGTGGAAATGGCAACTCCTTTCACTCCTAGTATCGGGAGTCCGAAAGGTCCGAAGAGGAAAATGTAATTCCCTATCACGTTGACGATGTTCATGCCTATTGCCAAATACATCGACAGTTTTGTTTGTCCATGACTTTTTAAGATTACGGATGAAACTGTAAATAGTGCCGGTACAAACAAAAATCCCAACATTGTACTTAAATATGAGGTTGTATCAGGGTATAACTCTGCAGGCATATTGATGAGTCCAAAAAACTGCAACTGGAAGGTATATAATAATATTGCGATCAAACCCGACAATAAAATATTGGATCCAAATGCTAGTGTATACACTTGATTCAGATCTTTTTTATGAGATGCACCTATAAATTGCGTGACCATAATTCCCGTAGCCGCAGAAGTTATGTTGAATAGTATAAGCAGGGTATTAAGTATTTGATTGGCATTGCCCACAGCCGCAACCGCAAGATCGGAATATCGACTCAACATTACTGTGTCCACATTACCCATAATCATAAACAGAAGCACTTCTATGAAGATTGGCCAAGCCAATTTTATTGGATTTGTATT
Organism: Bacillota bacterium; assembly: GCA_033549245.1. GTDB lineage: Bacteria > Bacillota > Clostridia > Peptostreptococcales > Acidaminobacteraceae > Fusibacter_D. The sequence goes on from JAWSUW010000160.1 coordinate 868, forward strand.
TTCATCTATTCTCAAAATTTTTTCTCACTTTTCAATTATTCAATCTAAATTACATCATAACGCTTCTGGTATAAAATTCAACCTTTTTTATATTTTGTTGTGTGTGAAATCATAGCTAAAAAAGGTGCCTTACCTCAGAGGTAAAGCACCATGTTTCGAAAACACTATCTCAATTGAGCATCCAGTTCAGTTTCAAGTGCTTTGAGAATTTTCGCGAAAATTTTATTGACGACTTCATCCTCAAGTGTGCGTTCCTCTGATCTGAATACCAAAGCATAGGCCACCGATTTGTAGCCTTCAGGAATCTGACGACCTTTATACATATCAAACATGACCACCGATTCCAAAAGTTCACCAGCTGATGATTTGACAAGCTCCTCAATCTGAAGAGAGGTAATCTCATCTTTTACGAGAACAGCTATGTCTCTTTCAATAGCAGGGTATCTTGGGATGGCTTTGAACAGTTTTGATTCGCGTGACAATTGCATGATCAAATTGAAATCGAGATCAGCGACATAAGTTCTAATTCCGAGACTGTATTCCTCCTGAACCAATGGATGGATTTCTCCCATCGTTCCAAGGATGTGATCTCCCCAAATGATATTGGCACATCTACCGGTGTGGTAAGTTGGTGAATGTGTCTCTTTCTCGAAGTAATACCCCTCGACACCTACTCCACTTAGCATATTTTCAACAATTCCTTTAAGAGTGAAAAAGTCCTCATGTTCTCCATATAATCCAATGGTCAACATTTTTTTCTCTATCGGCAATTGTTTTACAGGTAATTCCTTTGGCAAGAACACACTGCCCATTTCAAATACTTTTGCCTTCAGATTCTTACGATTGTAATTTCTTGATAATACCTCAAGAACATTCGGAACAAGTGAAGCTCTCATGACGCTGAACTCTTCCCCTAGTGGATTGATCAACTCAACTTGATTGCGCAACAAACTATTCTCAGGTAGATTGATACGATCCAAGTCTTTTCTTGATACAAATGAATACGTCAAAATTTCATCCACTCCAGATGATAAAAGCTCAGTTTTAGCCTTTTCCTCAATCAACTGGGCATTAGTCCTCGCTCCCCATGTTGATGTTTTAGGCAAAGTCATCTTAATTTGATCATAGCCGTATAATCTCGCTATTTCCTCAACCAAATCAATCTCTTTGAGAATATCCAGTCGGTAATATGGTGGGATTGCTTTCAATCCATCGGTATCAATGACTTCAATCTCCAGTTTTTTTAGAATCTCAATCATTTCCTGTGCAGTGAGTTCACTACCGATCATCTGGTTGATTCGTTCAACACGGAATGGAACCTCAAGTCTTGAAGCTTTATTCGGATAAACATCAATTAGACCAGGTACAACTTCTCCCGCGCCTAAAAGTTCAATCAGATGACACACTCGATCCACAACCATTGCAGGCAATTCAACGCTGACTCCTTTTTCATAACGTGATGAAGCTTCAGAACGGAGTCCCAAATCTTTAGATGTTTTTCTGATGCTGGTCTTGTCAAATGTGGCTACTTCAAGCAAAACAGCTTTTGTATCACTGTTGATTTCGGTATTGGCACCACCCATGACACCTGCTATGGCAATCGGTTTGTCCTTATCAGCAATAACGAGCATCTCATCTGTCAAAATTCTATCTTTATCATCAAGGGTCGTAATCACTTCTTCCGACTTTGCTCTTCTGACGATGATCTCACCACCAGAAACAGAATGCAAATCAAATGCATGAATTGGTTGACCATATTCGAGCATTACAAAATTCGTTATATCAACTATATTGTTGATCGGACGCATCCCGGATTGCATCAATCTGAGTTGCATCCATAGTGGCGATGTTTCAATCTTTATATTTTTGATAATCTTAGCGGCATAGCGTGGACATAGATCAGTATCATCAATTCTTACAGAAGCAAAAGCCTCAACTTCAGATGCAGCTGTTTCATCATAGAGTTCTGGAAGTTTGACAGGTACATCAAAACTCGCAGATACCTCTCGAGCCATCCCAAGCATACTTAAGCAGTCAGGTCGGTTAGGTGTGATTTCAAATTCGATGACTGCTTCATCGAGTTTAAGAATTTTAAGTATATCCTCTCCTATTGGGTAGGCTTGGTCGAGAATCAAGATACCATCATCAAATTCTTTTGGAATGGATGACCCCTCAAAACCGAGCTCTTCAAGTGAGCATAACATTCCGTTCGACACTTCGCCTCTGAGTTTTCCTTTTTTGATTTTGACCCCTCCGGCAATAACAGCTCCGTTCAATGCTACGGGAATGTAATCTCCGATACTGATGTTTGTTGCACCTGTAACGATTTGTATCTCTTCAGTTCCGACATTGACAGTACAAACCACTAATTTATCGGCATTTGGATGTCCGATAATGTTCAGTATTTTACCAACCACGACATTTTCAATGCCTTCACAAATTTTAAACGAACCTTCATTGTTCGATCCTGTAAGGACCAGCTTGTCCATCAGAGTCTTGTCATCTAAATTTTCTATATCAACATAAGATTTTAACCATTCTATAGGTACTCTCATTTTTGCCTCCTTAACTTATCTAAAATTGTTTGATCAAGCGTATGTCATTTTCGAAAAGAATTCGAATATCGTCAATCTCATATTTAAGCATGGTAATACGATCAAGTCCCATTCCAAATGCAAAGCCAGTGTAAACCTCAGGATCTATTCCGCATTCACTAAGTACATTTGGATGGACCATACCACAACCCAATATTTCAATCCAACCGCTTCCCTTGCAGAACCTGCAACCTTCTCCACCACATTTGAAACAAGAAACATCCACTTCACCACTTGGCTCAGTAAATGGAAAATAATGCGGTCTGAATTTGGTGCGGGTCTGGCTACCGAACAATCTCTTGGCAAACATATCAAGTGTACCTTTAAGATCTGCCATTGTGATATCTTTGTCCACAACAAGTCCCTCAATTTGATGGAACATAGGTGAGTGTGTCGCATCAATCTCATCATTTCTAAAGCATCTTCCAGGCGCGATGATCCGAATCGGTGGTTTTTGAGACTTCATAGTTCTGACCTGAATTGGTGATGTTTGTGTTCTTAGGATAAGCTCTTCATTGATATAGAACGTATCCGACAAACTTCTCGAAGGATGGTCAACCGGTGCGTTAAGGGCATCAAAATTATGATAAACCGTATCAATTTCAGGTCCCTCGGCAATTTTGAATCCCATGCCCAGGAATATTTCCTTTATTTCATCCAGCGCAACATTAAGGGGATGTTTATGACCTCTCAAACTTTTCTTTGAAGGCATTGTGACATCAATTCCCTCTGTTTGTAATTGAATGTCCATTTCGATTCGCTTTTTATCTTCCTTAACTGAATCAAGGAGATTTTCAATGGCTTCACGCACATCGTTGGCCATTTTTCCAACAATAGGGCGCTCTTCATTACTCAGATCTTTCATATTTTTAAGAACTGAGGTCACTTCACCTTTTTTGCCTAAATATTTGACTCTAAGATCTTCGAGTTCTTTGAGACTCTTAGCGGCTTTCACTTCATCAGTGGCCATAAGCAATAATTTTTCCAAAATTTCTTTCATCTTCATCCTCCCACATCAATATTCAAAAAATAAAAAAACTCCATCCCGTAAAGGGACGGAGTATATTCCGCGGTACCACCCAATTTGATTGCTACAGCAATCCTCTCAGAACCTTAACGCGGCGTACGGCACTTCCTACTCGAGTTCAAAAGTGCATCTCCAGAGTGAACTTCAGCGTTTTCAATATAGAAAGCTTGCACCAATCGCTTTCCTCTCTAAAAAATATCCTTCGCTTACTCTCTCTTTCACAGATGTTCGTTTTTTCCAATACAGCTATGATACCACAAAATAATTCATCAAACAAGTTTTTATCTTGATGAACTTTTGTCAGTGATCCTATACATCATGATTCCTGCAGCTACTGCTGCGTTCAAGGACTCTGCCTTACCAAAAATGGGAATCTTTACGCAAACATCAGCTGCTACTATCAAATCCTCTGAGACACCATTGGCTTCATTGCCGATCACTAAACAATTTTTCTCAGAGTAATTATCATCTTCTTTATAATCCTTTGAGTCTCTAAGAGAAGTTACAACTATATTATAGCCCAGAGACTTTAGTTTATTGATCAAAGCGAGCGGATGTTCGGTTTCAACAAACCTGACGTTGAGAATCGATCCGACAGTACTGCGTACAACCTTGTCATTATAGACATCCACACAGCCTTTATTTAAAATTACATATGAAAAGCCAGCAGCATCTGCGGTCCTGATAACAGTCCCCATATTGCCAGGGTCCTGCAATCGGTCAAGCATGATCAAAGAAGTGATTTTTTTTTCTTTCAGTATTTCCAGAAATGCCTCTTCGCTCATCTTTTCAGGGCTGGACATGATGCCAATGACCCCTTGAGAGTTCTCAGTATGGGATATTTCTTTAAATAAAGCAGTTTCAACAGAATAGACCTGAGCAATCTCATCAAACTCAAAAGTCTTCTCAATATGAGTTGAGACATCACTTGACACCAGTATTGCATGACATTTTTGACCCGTTTCTATGGCAAGTGTAACTGTCCTAAGTCCTTCTAGAAGAAATTTTTGCTCTTTTTCTCTATTTTTTTTAGTGCCAAGAGATCTTGCAAGTTTGATCCATTTATTCTGAGAAGATGTGATTTCAATCAAAATTTACCTCTTTTCGAGTTTTTGTAAATCTTTATTATGTCCTACTACCACAAGTACATCATCTTTTAATAGAACACGGTCAGGTTCGACATTGATATCGATATCATCGCCTCTTCTGATTGCTATCACAGAGATGGAATACTGTCGACGCATATTGATTTCAACCAAACTTTTTCCAATCCATTCTGCACTCATTTTGATTTCTAGTATACTGTACTCCGGTGCCAAGTCAATCAGCTCGAGAACATTACTGGATAATAGACCTTTGGCAACTTTTATGCCCATTTCCTTCTCTGGAAAAACAACTCTATTGGCACCAATCTTATAAAGAACTTTTGCATGAGCCGCATTTTGAGCTTTTGCTATGATATGCTTGATCCCCATTTCTTTCACTAATAGAGTTACAAGAATAGAAGACTGAATATCTGAACCTATAGTCACTATGGCGACATCAAAATTTCTGATTCCAAGCGCCTTGATCGCATTTTCATCAGTTGCGTCTGCTTGAACAGCGTATGTTACTTTATCTGAAATACTTTGAATGATCTCTTCATTATCATCGACCACCATGACTTCACTGCCCATCTCAGACAGTTTGATTGCAACACTTTGTCCAAATCGACCACAACCTATTACAACGAATTGTTTGCTCATATTATTCCTCCAATTATTTTAACCTACTATTATTTTTCCTTCCGGATAACGGATCAATTGCTTTTTGTTGTGCCCTGATCGACTTAGTGCAAGTACTATAGTGAGTGGACCCAATCTACCGAAAAACATGAGAATGGTAATGACCACTTTGCCAGCTGTGGTCAGATATGGTGTAATTCCAAGTGATAGACCAACTGTTCCAAACGCACTGAAAGTTTCAAATACCAAATTTTCAAAAGTATGTGTAGGCTCAACTATAACAAGCAACATCATCAGAATTGCTATTACAAAAGTTGAGACAAATATAACAGCAAGAGCTCTATTGATGATATCTTTAGGAATTCTTCTGTTGGAGAATTGGATGTCTTCCCTACCTTTTGCAACAGCTACAATTGTCAGGAACATCATACCGAATGTTGTCGTTTTGATACCTCCTGCTGTTGAACCTGGTGAACCACCAATGAACATCAACATAATGGTCAATAACTTTGTAGGCATGGTCAGCATGTCCGTTGGTATAGTATTAAAACCTGCAGTTCTAGGTGTGATGGCTTGAAACATTGATGCAACTATTTTTTCACCAGTATTAAACGTTCCTATTGTACTCGGGTTGTTATATTCAAAGATAAATACTAGTACAAAAGCTGAACTGATTAGAATACCAGTCATAGTCAAAACCAATTTGGAATGTAATGTAAGTTTCGAAAACTTCTGCGTTCTAAACAAATCGACGATTACTGCAAAACCCAATCCGCCAATGATGATCAACAATATAATCACAGTACTAACAAAAGGATCCTGTCCATACGCCATTAAACTCTTACCATTTCCCATGATATCGAAACCTGCATTACAAAACGCAGAAACCGAGTGAAATACGGAATAATAAAGACCAGTTGTAAAACCCATTTCAGGAATGAACCTGAAACTTAGAAAAAGTGCACCAAGTCCTTCAATGATCATTGTTGAAATGAAAACATACTTGGTCAAACGGATGACACCTGAAATTGAAAACTGATTAAGGGCTTCTTGCATGATAATTCTATTTCTTAAACCGATTTTTTTACCTAATAAAATTGCTGCTGTCGTCGTCATGGTCATAAAGCCAAG
>JAWSUW010000161.1:0-7299 GCA_033549245.1 Bacillota bacterium
TTGTGACGAATCTTTTTAAGATTCAGACACAAATACTTTTTGCGCTAATTTTGCTAATACGAAATTACAACAATAAAATTGATGTTTTTCAACCGATAGTGGATTAATCAGTAGACACTAAGTAGAGCGAAATTAAAATTGAGAAATCTGATGCATGAAGATGAATCCAATATTCAAGAATTAAGGATGTGTTCAAATGAAGGAAAATGAAAACAAAGTTATGGAAAGTTTTTATCACTATATTGGTGAAAATCACATAAACCATGTAGCTGAAGAATTTGATCGTATTTCAGCAGATGCATCAGAAACGAGTACACTAGATTCTTGGTTTGAGGATTATAATAAACAACTTAAAAAACTAGATCAGAAAAGAAAATTTAGAGCTTGGTATCAACTGCTGTCAAAACGTGTCGCAATCTTCATTGCTATAGCAATGGTGGGCATATTCGTAACAACAATGAGTGTGGAAGCCTTCAGAATCAGGCTGTTTAATATCGTTACTGAAGTAACTGACAAATATACCAAGGTGAGCATCGTTGAATCAGATAACGGCCTTGAACCACAAATAGATTGGGACACATACTATGCACCAGAGTATATTCCTGAGGGTTATAACTATTCAAACAACGAAATTTTTGGAGAAATAAAAATTATCTTTTATTCTGATACATCAGGTAGAGAAATTCAGTTTTCTCAAACGCCAGTTAATCCGGAATATCAGATAGACTCAGAAGACGCTGTCGTTACAGAGGTAATAATAAATGCTGAGAAAGGTATTCTCGCCCAAAAAGAAGGACTTCTAACGTTGATATGGACGACAGACGAGAAAACATTCCACATTATTGGTGAAATGGAAAGTGATGAAATCATAAAAATGGCAGAAAGTTTAAAATACTTTTCAAAATAGTGTAACAAAAACGCCATCCCCTTCTTTACTAAGTATGAAGGTAGGTGAGGAAGATGAAAACACTCGAAATGTTGAAAGTGTAAAAGTTGATGCAAGCTTACAGCAATTCAAAAATGGAAACTGGTTGACAATCAAAAGTTGGACAAATACTTCAGTAGGTACATATGCAGGAGTAAGCGGAACGTACTATGTCGCTAAAGGATATCAGTACAGGTTGGTATCGAATGGGTTTGTATTTCAAAATGAAATCTCAGTTGAGCATACAACAGAAATAAGTGAAATTAAATATTATTAGGAGGTAAAAATGAGAAAAAGATTTTTTTTATTAGTAGTTAGTTTGTTTGTTTTCACATTACAGTCTTCCATTTCTTTAGCATCAAACAGTGGTTTAAAATATGATATTTCTTTACATACAACTGAATGGATTAAGTTGGAAAGTAAAGAAGAGATGATTAAGTCAACGAAGCTTGATGTCCAAAAATTAGTACAGTTATCTAGCGAAGAACTACTTGATTTGGTTTTAGCCTATCCTTTAAGAATTGATATGTTTGCTTATAATTCTTCACAAGAAGGTGTTGATGCTTTAGAAAAGCAATCAGACGCACTAAAAGAATTTTTTACAAGAAAAGATGCACCAAATATTCTATTATTTAGGATGAAAGTAGAAAATGTGAAGAACAACGAAGATACTATTGAAAAACTAATCTTAGGAAGACTGTTAGCTAGTGAGCAAATTTGGACAATTTCACAAAAAAAAGAAGATATTTTAAGGGAAATGGATAAAGCAAATTTGATAGTAGTCGATTCTATTTCATCTTCAGAATCATCAACTTATGTAAATACAACTAACGGAACACAAGTTCCTGTATTAATAAGAGGTGAATTGCTTTCATATGATTATATGATTCAACTCAATAATGAGACAAAAGCAGCTTATCCTAACGCAATTTACATTGCACCTTCGACTACAAAATATAACTGCCACTCTTATGCATGGTATTATGCTTCTAGTTCAAATAGTTATTGGATGAATTATCCGACATCTTATATGGTGGATGGAAGTTATAATCAATTTACAAATGTAATTGAAGCAAATTCAAGTACAAGGCTTTATTATAACAATGGTAATCATTCAGCAGTTGTTTATGCAAACGGAGGTCCTTTAGCTGGGCCACATAAACTTACTGTAACCTCTAAATGGGGAGAATTGCCACTCATGCGTCATGTTGCCGAGTATTCTCCTTACAACTCAACTGGAATTACAATGTGGCGAAGATGAAAATTTTAATTGTAATAGTACTCTCAATTCTGACCGTTCTTTTGGTGTTTGTAGTTCTCCCTCAGATTACTATGAAAGAATCATTTCAAGACTGGGCTATTTATGTACTTGATTCAAGCGAAATCTATACTTTCGATAAGTTACACACTCCCAAAGTTACGAGCTCGGATATAGAGCAAATTGTCTACTCTGAAGAGAATCAAACTATCATTATTGAGCTGACGAGTGATTATCTTGAGAAAAATCGCAAAAATACACCAACAGGAGGCAAAGATTACAAGAAACCATTAATAGGATCAGTGGGTGGAAGTGTTTGGTTAAATGCATCGTCAGAAGAAGTTGTTCTAATAGCAAATAGAAATGGTACTGTGTTTTTATCACTACCTCAACCTAGCACTTCTTCTTTTTACCCTGAGGGATTAGTGATTGAGGATGTCGAGTCTGGATTAATTATAAGCGTTAGTGATAAAAATGCAACTCTTTTACGTTCTATAATCCAGATGATTAAAAAATAACATCTACTATCCTGGATATACATTTAAGGAGAGTCAATACCACCCGTCCCACTCAAAAATGTTAGCTTTCTTGTTGGGACTATACAATAATTTACTTTTACCGGTGGAGCTGGGAGTCGAACCAGAAAGTGGGCGGAACACAAAGGAATTGCGCAAGCAATTTCGACTGTGACGCTCGAGCGAAGAGAGAGCTGCAGACACGAAGTGGCTGCTCGACTGCCGATAACACTGGGTTGGTATCTGTTACTCGTTTAAAACTAACCATAAGAAAAATCTAGAGTAGCATGTGCAGCTCTAAATTACTGGAATTCTGCAGCGATGGTACCAAGTTCACATTAACACTTATTAACAAGGGGAGTGTTTATTCGAATGGTAATGTATTATGAAGTTGAGAAAGCTTCTAGTAGGACACTATTTGTGCTTTCTCCATAACAATAATAAGATCAATTGGAGGTGAAAGTCGAAAGAAACATAGAAAGTTATTATCAGATGGACTAATTATAACTGCTATAGTGGAATTGCATCAAAAATTCAGCAATAATTTTGATTAGGTTATCGTAATAAGGGATTATAGTCTTATATGGTTGGTTAGTAAAATAGAATTCAAAGGAGTGTGCAAATATGAGAAAAATATTAAGTGCTTGTTTGATTTTAGTGATTATATTATCACCTGCAACGTTTGCGAATGACGTCAGAGAGGAGGGTTATAAAAATGATATCTCTGTAATCGTAAACAAACATAATGCAAAAGAATTGACAATAATTATTGGTAATGAAACAGCAGAAGGCACTAGAGTAGTTACAAATTGTCCTTATGGAAATGGGATTTGTGATGCAAAATCAAATGGAAGAGCAACAGTTATTGTCAATGGAAGTATTGTTATTAATGGTTCAGCCTTTCAATGTCAAAACTGCTACCTGGTATTTGCGACACAGTATCACCCTCTACAATTTAATATGATTGGTAATTATGCGTCAGCGTCATATCCTGAATTAATTGGGGGTGGTGGAGTACAAATGTATGTTAGTTCAATAGGATATACGACTTTAAATACCTTGCCGGGTGTTAGGTTCAGATACTGATCCAAATAGGAGGCTTCAGTGAATAAGAAATACATTTTTGGAATATTAACAATATTTCTTTTAATAACATTGACTGTTTTATTGTTTCAATATGACAGTTATGAACGAGTTGCAAAAACCTTTCTTGAAAAATATTATGAAGTAACTGACAATGATTTGGCGAGAGTAGATAGATTGTTTGAAGCCCAGAAAGATGTAAAAAATTTTTCATATGAAGACTATTACAGTGAGCTATACGAAGAATATTCAGGTATTTTAACTGTTGATGCAATTGACCTACTAGCTAAAACTACTGTGCTTGATGATATTGACTTCATAACATATACTGAAGGATTATATTATAGCATCGATGATATTAAGATCAATCTTGAAAAAAAAGAAGAAAAAAGAAGAATATATGAATATGAAGTTCAACTTACGGCATTTGATACATTGTCGAATAAAAAAGAAGAAATAATCATGAATGGACAATTAAGCATTACAAATGTTGAAGGCGTCATTATGATTGACTATGCGATAATGGATTTTATACCATATGGGCAAAGAAGGTAAGATGGTATTTAGGATTGGATCAACAGTGGATGTTCTTCTCCCATTTGAAGTGACACAGTTGTTTTATTGTTGTATAATTATAGTATAATAAGTCACTTGAAAACGGGTAGATAGGAGTGATATTGATGCTTCTCGACGAATTGTTGAATAAAAAAGAAGATATTTATAAAATCGTTGAAAAAAACAAAGGTAGTCAGGTTAAGGTATTTGGATCTACTGTAACTGGTAGCGCAACAGACCAAAGTGACATCGATATATTGGTAAAGTTTAGGGACGATGCGACTCTTTTTGATCTTGTTGAGATTAAGTTGGAACTCGAAAGTCTATTGAATAAAAAGGTAGATGTAGTTTCAGAGAATGGACTCAAAGATAATGAGATTGGTAATAGTATCAAAAGGAGTGCAGTACTCATATGAATAGAGATCATAAGCGAAATCGCCAAAAGAATCTCAGATGATTTCAAGGTGAAATATGATACAGTACCTTGGAGAAAAATGGCAGGAATAAGAGATGTTCTAATTCATGATTATGACAGCATTGACATGAGTATTGTTTGGAATGTTATATCAATGGAGTTGCCTAAAATTAGAAGTACACTAAGCAAAATTGTTTAATTCTATGATGATTTATATTTTTTGTAAAATTCATCATAAACATAATACCGTGAAACACTTGCAATAGGACGCACCAGATTGGACGTTTATACGGACGGTGCTGCTCCATCTCCACCAAAAAATGGAAATCCACCTAAATGGTGGATTTTTCATTTTTTGGTGGAGACTCGTCCGAGGCAAACGCAGTTTTAAACGACAATAGGTGGTCAATTTTAAGTATAAATCAATAGCGGCCACCGATTTTGACAGTTCAGTTATGTTTAAGGTTAATACCCGTATTCCTCTTTCAGTTTTTGGGATAGGGAGGCGAACCACCATCGCCGAGAGATTCGAAGAATCTCCAAGGAAAGTGGGCGGAACACCAAGGAAATGCGCAAGCAATTTCGACTGTGACGCTCGAGCGAAGCGAGAGACGCAGACACGCAGTGGCTGCTCGACTCCCCTTGAGTATATGCCGGGAACATCTTAAGACTAGGCGACCTCCGACCTTTAAGTCCAAACATATTATAGACTCGTCCGAGGTAAACGCAGTTTGCAAGCGCCAGAAAGACCGAAGGGATTTCAGGAGGCCACCACATGTGTATATGTTTGGAGCTAGTAATAACGGAGCGACTATGAAAACAATATGAAAAACATCTAGTCCAGATTTCTCATCAAAACTTAAGAAATTCTATGATACAATAAGATCAGCTACCAACAATTTACAAAAAGAGGTGAACCATGCTACTTTTCTTAATGGTCATAGAAGATACTGAATCAAGAGATTTACTAGAGAGGATTTATCGAGCCTATCACAAGGAAATGTACTACATCGCTAATGATATACTAAAAAATTCACACGATGCATCTGACGTGGTTCAAACGTCCATAATCAAGTTAATCCCTTACATAGAAAAAACAAATGATGTGAAGTGTAACAAAACCAAGTACTTAATCGCTACAATAGTTAAGAACACTTCAATTGATCTTTACAGGAAAAAGAATAACAATCCATTGTTAGAAGTTGAAGTGGTTGAAGATATTCCGGATTCAATTACAGAATCCATGGAGGATACTGTCATAAGGCTAAGCGATGCCAAAATGATCGCAGAAAAACTGGCACAGCTATCCCCTGAATACGCTGACATATTAACACTTAAATATTACTTCGAATTTGAGGACAAAGAAATCGCTGAGATTCTAAAAATCTCACATGTGAATGTCCGTGTGAGATTGAGTAGAGCAAAATCGCATCTCAGGAATCTGATGCGTGATGATGAATCTTATAGTCAAGAATTAAGGATGTGTTCAAATGAAGGAAAATGAGAACAAAGTTATGGAAAGCTTTTTTCATTATATTGGTGAAAATCACATAAATCATATAGCTGAAGAATTTGATCGCATATCAGTATATGCATCTAAAATTGAGTATCCGAGCACACTAGATACGTGGTTTGATTCTTACAACAAACAGCTTGAAAAACAACATCAGAAAAGAAAATTCAGTTCTAGGGTTCAACTGCTCTCAAAGCGTGTGGCAATCTTTTTTGCTATTGCGGTGGTGGGCATATTCGTAACAACAATGAGTGTTGAAGCCTTCAGAATCAAGTTGTTTAATATCGTCACTGAAGTAACTGAGAAATATACAAAAGTGAGCATCGTTGAAACTGAAAACGGCCTTGAATCACAAATAGATTGGGAATCGTACTATTTACCAGAGTATATTCCAGAAAGGTATACCTATTCAAAGAGCGAAAACTTTGGAGATATAAAAATCGTCTTTTATTCTGATGCAAAAGGTAAAGAAATTCAGTTTTCACAAACGCCAGTAAATCCAGAATACCAGATAGACACAGAGGAGGCCATCGTTGCAGATGTAACTGTAAACGGTGAGAAAGGTATTCTCGTAGAAAAAGAAGAACTACTAACGTTGATATGGACGACTGATGAGAAGACATTCCACATTATTGGTGAAATTAATAAAGACGAAATAATTAAAATGGCAGAAAGTTTAAAACTTTTTACAAAATAGTGTAACAAAACCTCCATCCCATTCGTTACTAAGTATGAAGGGAGGTGAGGAAGATGAAAAGGCCAAAATCAAGATGGGTTTTAAATCTGATTATAGTCTTGTTCGCAATTAATGTACCGACATTTGCAGATGGTCATGAACCGAGTGTGTGTAAATTGAATTCCAACTATGAGATTGTAACACCATTTTTTACGAACATTACTCTATTTCAAAACGTATTTGATATCTCAACTGATGGAAAAGCAACAATATCAGTGTATTTAACGGCTCGAAATGTTGACAGTGTAAAAGTTGATGCAAGCTTACAGCAATACAAAAATGGAAACTGGTTGACAATC
>JAWSUW010000162.1:0-7260 GCA_033549245.1 Bacillota bacterium
CATTCAGTTCTCTAAATAGTGATGACGATACTGATCTTACAGCACCAGTTGTCAACCGTGATTCTTCTTTAATTTTATCAATTCTTTTTTGAGCTTCTTCAACTACATTTATCATGTTTTTCCTTCCTTTGACAACGCCATGACAGTACCGCCATGACAGTACCAGGTACCGTCGTGGCGGTTTTATTGCGCTGGAAAATCTATTCTATCGTGATCATCAAAAATCCACAAAAAGCACCATTGTCAACATCAAGTGTTTTCGAAGTATGAGTTTTCAAATCATTGATCAATGAGCGATATTGAAAATAAAAATCAAAATTTGGCTTGGTTGTGTACTTGAACTCTGTCACTTCTAAATAATTGAGTACACTTTTTACAGTTGTTGGCTTGACCAACACTTCATATTCGCCATTATAGTAAACACCTAAGACCGTTAGAATTGGCCATTTAGCAATATCATACTCAGCTAAAAGCAACACCAATTGATTAAAACCTTTTCGTTGCTCACCATATAATAGTTCCCAAAGCGCATTTGAAAGGGTTTCAATGTCTTCACTACTAAACAGTTGAGAGACATTTTTATATTTGACTTTCTCAAAAGTTGACACCAAAGAAGATTTCGAAATCAATTTAGTAAATGCTGCTGAAATTGCATCAGGATCTTCAAACTTCTCTTTTGCAAAATTAATATGCACAAATTCTTTTAACTCTTCGACCTTATGTTTTTTTGAAATCGCCTTCAACTCGGGATCTACAAACCCCAGAGGATACCTAAGTAGAAAAATAGATTCAAGTTGTTTCAGCTTCTCCAGGTTCATTTAAACCTCCTTATTAGCTTTCACTACACTTATCTGGTCTTCATTGTCGGATACAATTATTTTATCGATATTAAAAGCTATTATTCCTACATTGTCACCTAAGATGAATTGAGGCATATTGTTTCTTTTCATATGAAGTTCTTTATAGTGCTTTTCTTCTACATCATTCTTAATTGTCACAGCAGTACCCAAGAAAGTTGCACTGATTTCATGAGGACTTGAGAACAACAATGAGACATTTTTGTTGTTTTGGATATTACTATATTTTTTACTGTCTCTTCTGCTACTTAATATAACCCTGTTCTCTTCTTCAACGAAGGTGAAATTCATCAGCGAGATGTAGGGTTGATTCTCCGAACACGTAGCCATTGCACATAGTTCTTCATTCTCCAGCAGATCTTTAATAACTTTCGGGATTTCCATATAGTACTCCTATTCCAATGTGAACTACTTCAAAAAAAGATAGCCTGCGTCGCCATAAATATGGCTCGAATGACTATCTTTTGTAGTTAATCTACTTAATGGATGCTTCAAAAATCTCTTGAATGGATTCATCCAACATCTGGTTGAACTCCTCATCGCTTTGATCAGCACTTAATCCTTCTGATAATGCTCTAGAAAAACTTGCAATGAGTCCGTTGTTTTCAGCAAGTTTTTTGTTTGCCAAATCTCTCGAATAACCACCTGATAATGCAACAACTCTAACTACATTTGGAAGTGTCATCAAATCCGAATATAGATTGGCTTCATCTGGTATGGTTAGTTTCAACATCACTTGATGATTTTCGTATAAGGCGTTGATATGTGTCATCAGCTCTTCTTTTAGTATCGCTTCAGCACCTTTTTTATCCAGAGTATCAATATCTACTTCAGGTTCAATTATTGGAATCAAACCAGCTTCGCTGATGATTTTCGCGATTTCAAATTGCTGATCCACTATAGCCTTAATGCCATCTTTATTAGCTTCTTTGATTACTGATCGCATCTTTGTTCCAAATATATGACGTTCATTTGCACGAATAAGCAGCTCATTTAAATTTGAAATAGGTTTCATCATTTGGACGCCATTACCTAGATCAGCCAGACCACTATCAACTTTTAAAAATGAAATGATTCCTTTAGTTTCCCAAAGATAATCTGCACTATAAAGGCCATCCACTTTTGAATCCATAGTCTTCTCAAACAATATGGCACCAAGAATCCTTTCGCTATTGAAAGCTGGACTTTTCATAATTCTGGATCTCATCTGGTGTACAAGTTCAAACATTTCTGCTTCATCTGAGTAAGTATTTTCTGGAATTCCGTATTTTTCAAGGGCTTTAGGAGTACTCCCGCCACTTTGATCTAGTGCCGCTATAAAGCCTTGATCATTTTTCATTCTGTTTAATTGTTTATTTTTCATATGAACCTCTCTTTCACTACACTTATACCCATTCATATGTTTTTTAACACTAATACTTTATTTGTTTACCTGAGTGATTTTCGAAATTCTCCAAAGCCAATAAAAACAATCCATAGATAAGCCAAAGTTTTTGGAATCATCAGCATGCCAATCAGCATATGCACTTGAGCCCAAAGCACTACTGGAATGTAGAAACCAAATGAAAGGACCACGGCTATAGCCATTTTCTTTGCGTTTTTATCATCATGTTGAACTCCACTACGGTATAAAAGAATAATCATAATGATACCCATAATCGCGAATGGAATATTTCGATAAATTGCCCATGCGATTGAAGATTCATAGACGAACCATTGATTTTGGGGAAAGAAACAGAGTGCAATTCGAATCGTTGCAAGAATCCACATCGTGGCATCCAATTTTGGGACATCAGTAATCTTAAAACGCATCTTCCACAGAGTATATAAAATCAGATAAAAAATGGTCATGGTGATTGAAGTGACAAACTTACCAAATCCCAATGAGACAACATGGCTTTCAAAGCCTGTAGTCTGAAGTGCGATGATCCTTGGAATAAGATGAAAAGCATCACCAAAACCTAAAGTAACGGACATGATTCCAAACCATTTAAAATAAACATTACCTTTTGATTTTGTGATCATAGTGAGACCGATAAGAATTACTGTGGTCAAGTAACTGATGTGAAAAATAGGTTCCATTATTGCTTGCATAAAACGCTCCTTTATTGTTAGCATAGTTTAATTATTGATATGATCAGTATATATGACACATATGAACCTGTTTTTAAGTGCATCTTAATTCCATCTTAATTTTAATTATTAGGATTTGAATGTGGTATAATCTAAACAATCGGAGGACATATTCATGAACAGGAATCCTAACCAACCTACTCTTTTGATTATTGATGATGAACAAGATATTGCAGTACTATTATCCACTGTACTGAAACGTGAAGGTTTTGAAGATGTGCATATGGCTTCAACTGCAAAAGAGGGATTAGATGCCTTCAAGCGCTTAATGCCTGATTTGGTGCTCCTTGATATTATGCTTCCCGACGGAAATGGTTATGACCTTTTTTCGAAATTTCAGCAAATAATAAAAGTACCCATCTTGTTTGTTTCAGCCAAGGATGAGGAAATAGACCGACTTCTAGGATTTGCACTAGGTGCAGAAGATTATATTACCAAACCTTTCAGTCCTAAAGAAGTGGCTTACAGGGTGAAGGCAAGATTAAAATGGTCAATGGGTGAAGTGCAAACTCCAATTCAGGATAAAAAAATTCATTTTGGCGTTTTTTGCATCGATCCCGATGCAGGTGAGGTCAGAAAAGCAGGAGAGCTTCTTGACTTTACGGCAAAAGAATTGAAGCTTCTATTTTATATCGCCCAGAATCCAAATCGAATATTAAGTAAAGAAATGATTTGTAAAGCTGTATGGGGGGAAGATTTTATTGGTTTTGACAACACCATATCTGTGCACATCAGAAAGATTCGATTGAAAATTGAAGATGACCCCTCGAATCCAAAATGGATACAGACGGTGATTGGACTTGGCTATAAATTTGTTGCGAAAGGAGATTTGTGATGAGATTTCGGATTATGATGCATTATGCACTTTCCTTCTTTCTTGCATGTCTTTTTATCGTATTGATCAATATTTTTTACATGCGCAGTTATGTCTATAAAGAAGGAGATCTATATCACTTTGACCCCAAACCAATAATGTCACAAATTAGCCAGGGTATTTCCATAGAAAATGGATCCAGGCTAAAAATGACGGATGACCTTAAGACCTACCTTGAAAGCGAGGCTATTGGAGTTCAAATCATTGACGAGAAACTAGAGGAAGCAGCCAGATTTAATGCACCTGAAGGATTAGCGAAGTCCTATAATCCTTCGGAGGTTGTAGCGCTTTATGAAAGTGAAGACTTTACGACATTCGTGGAGAGTCAACGTTTTGGAGATGAGATTTTTACCGTATTTACGTTCTCAAATCCTGAAGATGTGAATCGAACCCTTTACACTTATGATGTTGAACAAGTAGGTGCTGCTTATAATATATACTGGTTGGTGGGAATGAACTTAATTCTGCTCTTGATTATCAGTTATATGTATACTTATAGTATCAGCAGACCTATTCATCGCGTGATTGAACGCATTGTTTCCATTTCCAATGGAAGCTATGAGACACGTGAACCTGGAAACGGAATCTATGCTCCAGTTGAAAAAGCAATGAACCAACTTGGGGTTCAACTTGAGACCTCACGTTTAGAAAGGGAGCAAGCGGATACAACACGCGAAGAATGGATTTCAAATTTGTCTCATGACATCAAGACACCTCTTACTTCTATGATGGGATATGGTGAGTTGCTGGGAGATATTGATTATCCATTGAGTGATGAAGAAAGATTACATTATAAAGAAGTCATCTCATCAAAGGGCGCTTATATAGAAACGCTACTTTCTGATCTTAATTTAGCAACGCGGTTGAAACATCATCAAATGGCGCTTGATTACGAAGTGATCAACTTGGTGGCAGTGGTTAAAACTGTGCTGATAGACGTTTTAAACAGTCCACAGGTTATGCTTTTAGAACACTCTGTGACATTTACACATTCACAAGATGTCGTTCTTGTTGCAATGGATTGTCATCTTTTCAAGCGTGCATTGCTCAATTTGGTTCACAACAGTTTTGTACACAATGAGGGGGCTGTAACGGCGAAGGTCCATTTGGATGCCAGCGATCCCGAGTGGATACTCATTGACATTGATGACGATGGTATTGGGGTTCAGGAAAATGATCTTAAACAGATTTTTTCAAGATACTATAGAGGTACTCATACACTTGCAACCAGCGAAGGAAGTGGTCTTGGAATGGCTATCGCAAAGGACATCATTGAAGCACATCAAGGTTCAATCAATGCAGAAAGAAGTTCTTTGGGTGGACTGAAAATCAAAATTAAATTGAGACAAACAATAAACAAGGATATTAATGAATAAAGGGAGAAGATGCAGACGATATTAGCCTGCATCTCTCCCTTTTAATATTTTTACAACTCCAAACCTGTTATCTCTTCCAAATTGATTATTGTGTCATCGATTTGTATGGTACGATAAGCAGAATCTATTTGCTGGACAGTTCCAGTCAATGTGACAAAATCATCACAACAAAAAAATGTGATTGTGACAATTGAACCTTTCTTGACATTATATATTTTTTCATTAAGCTCAAGTGCCAATTCTTCGGACATTTCAGTCTTTGACAGAATTACTTTTTCTTTCTGTTCAAGTGCTTCGTTTAATCCTTTAACAGCTGCGAACGGTAAGAACTGTTTTGCCCTTACGGAGATTGGCATAGGAGATTTTGGTTTATTCGCCACTTTTATGCCCTCCTATCTGACGATTCCGATCCCTGGTTGTCGCTGCTTCGCTGTAGTTCATTCCTTTTAGGATTGAATTTTTCCCGTATTTCTTCTTTATACCTAAAACTGCTTTTTGAACTCTGTTATTACGCTCAGTGGATTGATCATCTTTAGGATTATCAAACATACTGATTTGAATCGCTTCGCTAGAGATATCATCAGTGACATGATTGCAGGTGATATTGATCCTCCGAACGGGTTTACCAGGATCGACAATGCGATTATAGAGCGCTGTGACTGAGGGTAGAATGATGCTGTCAGCACTGGTTGATTTATCGAGTTTCGCAGTTCCTCTTACAGGTTCAACATGAAGCGCATTTGAATATCCGATATAAATAGTCACAGAATCTGTGACCAGCCCTTTGTCGACGAGATCCAAACAAAGCAAATCCATCATTTCCCGAACAATGAGTCGTCCTTCTTCAAAATCATAATCTCTCATTAGAACTTGTCCACTTGAAATGCAATTCGATTTGGGTTTATAGGCCTTAATATCTGAAATCGTCACAGGTTCACGCCCCCATGCATGATCGATAAGCAATTCTGCATCTATACCAAATACATTATACAAGAAATCTTCATTCATCTCTGCAATCTGTCTCATAGTAGTGATCCCATATCGCTCTAGTGTAGTAGCAGTACCTTTTCCTATGCGCCAAAAATCAATTAATGGTTTATGGTCCCATAGAATTTCACGATAGGAGTCTTCATCAAGTATACCAATGAAGTCTGGTGCGTGCTTTGCAGTAATATCAAGTGCGATTTTTGCCAGATAAAGATTCGTTCCGATGCCACATGTGGCGCGGACACCGACTTCACTTAGAATTTCTCCCATAAGCATCATGGCCATTTCTTTTGCTGTCATGTGATATGTGGAGAGATACTCCGTGATATCAAGAAAGGCTTCATCGATAGAATAGATATGAATATCATCCTTTGATACAAATCTCAAATAAATGCCGTATATCTCTGCGGAATAATCAATATATTTCTGCATTCTTGGTGATGCAACAATGTATTCAACGTTCTTTGGAATTTCAAATATTCGACATCGGTTTTTGATTCCAAGTTTTTTCATGGAAGGAGTGATGGCGAGGCAGATTGTTTTATCGGAACGTTCGGGATCTGCAACAACAAGATTGGTTGTCATTGGGTCAAGGCCTCTCTCGACGCACTCAACTGAAGCATAAAAGGACTTGAGGTCGATACATATATATGTACGGTTTTCCATGATCCACATCCCCCTTTTCATCCTTATATTATATCTGAATCGCACGAAAAGAACAAGCGTTCTTATTTGTCTTTTCCAACCGGCGACATATAAATGACAAACTCATCATCACCATCAATTCCAAGCAGCTGGTCTGCTTTTTTTTGATCATAAGCTGCAATGGCACATGTCCCTGCTCCAATACTTTCGCATGCCAGGTACAAATTCTGACAAACATGCCCTGCATCTATTGCCAGTACTTTATATGAGGCCTCCGCATATCGCCATTCCATCCGGTATGGAATCACAGTCCAGTTGAACACTCTCACCACTTAAAGCATAGCTTTTGAAGTGGGAGATTCCTGTTTCATTGTCTTGTGCCTCATTT
>JAWSUW010000163.1:0-7253 GCA_033549245.1 Bacillota bacterium
CTCCATTTATGAAAAACGACTTAAATCCGATACTATCGAGAGGATTGAGTTATGGTGTCCCTTCAGCACTTGAAGTTGAAATGGCTGAACGATTGGTTGGTGCTTATCAAGGAATGGATATGGTACGTATGGTGAACTCTGGAACTGAAGCGACTATGAGTGCTATTCGAGTCGCACGGGGATTCACTTCAAGAAACAAAATTCTGAAGTTCGAAGGGTGTTATCATGGCCATTCGGATGCACTGCTTGTGAAATCGGGCTCAGGTACTTTGACCTATGGTGTTCCAACATCGCTAGGGGTTCCAGAATCGGTGGTCAAGGACACGATTGTTTTGAGATATAACGACTCAACTGCATTGATCAAAGCGTTTGAAGAATACGGGAAAGATCTCGCTGCTGTGATAATAGAACCTGTCGCAGGAAATATGGGTGTGGTTCCAAGTGAACTATCATTTTTAAGCACTCTTAGAGAACTATGTGATGAATATGGTACGATTCTGATTTTTGATGAAGTAATCACAGGATTCAGGTTGGCCTATGGCGGCGCATCTGAGGTTTATGGAATCATTCCGGATATGGTTTGCTTTGGTAAAATCATTGGAGGTGGTTTACCGGTTGGTGCTTATGGCGGCAAACTTGAAATTATGTCGACAGTATCTCCACTTGGCGGTGTGTATCAAGCGGGGACTTTATCAGGGAATCCACTTGCGATGTATTTTGGGATTCAAATGTTGGATTATTTAAAGGATAATCCAAATGTATATCAAAATTTGGAAGATATGGCGAAGTATTTGGAATCGGAAATGGTGCCTTTCATTGAAAAACATCAACTTCCAGTATCATTCAAGCGATATAAATCTATGCCTTGTCTTTTTTTCGTCGAAGGTGAAATCAACAATTATGACGATGTGAAGCTTTGCGATACAAATGCTTATGCTACATATTTCAGAGCAATGCTGGAACGGGGAATTCTACTTCCGCCTGCACAATTTGAAGGGTTATTTTTGTCGACAGCTCATACTGAGGCACAGTTGCATGCCTATTTGGATGCGAGTAAAACCGTATTGATGGATATGTATCGTTGATAATAAATAAATGAAAAAACGTTGAAAGGGGTAAAAACATGAGCAAAGCAGTAGTGTATTATTCAAGATCGGGAAACTCGAAAAAGGTAGCAGATATCTTAGCACAAGAACTAGGCGTTGAGCCCATCAGGATTGTATCCGATATGAGCTGGAAAGGACTTTTCGGATATATGAAAGCCGGTTATTACAGTATGATGAAGAAAACAGTGCCAATCAGACTCGAAGGACAACTCGCTAGTGATGATGAAATTATTTTAGTAGCGCCGCTTTGGGCTGGAGACGTTGCTGTGGAAGCACATGCATTTATTGAAAAATATAATGGATCAAATATCCATATGGTGGTACTCTCAAAAGCTAGTGAAGTCAAGAATCAGGAAAGATTCAAAAGTGTTCATATGATCAAAGAGAGCAAATCGTATGACCATGACTATTTAAAGGCGATGGTGAACAGTATTTAAAGAATATGAGGATGGAGCATGTCAAAATTCGGATAACGAACTCATAAAAACCGCCGCGTGGTTACCGCCGTGTGGGTACCTGGTACCCACACGGCGGTAGGCATGCTACCATTTATGAAGGCAAGGGCACTTGCATATTACGTCACCTTTGTTTGGTTGGGAGCCATGATCACAGGATATCTGTTTCAAGTTGTGTTATAATTCAATATATCATGAATATTGAGGTGACAGGATGCCACTCACACTGGAAAAGCAGATCATACAATTGCAAAATCAGGACGATGCCAAGACGAGAAATGAGATCATCATGGCTTATGAACCTTTCATCCTCAATACCATCGTGCAACTGAAAAATGCCTACATTCAAATAGAGAATGATGAGGAGTTTTCCATTGGACTGATGGCATTCAATGAAGCCATCGACAAATACGATGAGGCTCGAAGCTCGTTTTTGACATTTGCCAAAGTGGTCATTGAAAGTCGCATCAAGAATTATTGGGAAAAAGAATCCAGGCATAGTGCGGACTCTCTTGATGCCAATCAAAATGCGAAAGAACAATTGATGGCCATCGACAACCTTGAGAAGAACATGATTTTGAGACAAGAGATCCATCGGCTTGAAACCAAACTTGAAGTGTTCGGTCTCGATTTCAACAAACTCGCAGATGCCGCTCCAAAACATAGGGATACCAAAAAAAGTGCCATCGATGTTGGCATCATGGCTGCAAAGCATGATGAGATCATCCAGAAACTCTATTTAAAAAAGAAATTGCCCATATTGCTGGTATCCCAAAAGACAGGTGCCAGCATCAAAGTGGTGAAAACACATAAATTCTTTATCATTTCGGTCATTGTGTCCATCAAAGAAAATCTTACCTCTATCATGGAATGGTTCATGATCGAGAATTAATTTTCAAAAAAGGCCCTAAATAAATTTTTTTCCTGTATCTTATAACAGAATCCATCATCAATTTAAAATGAGAAAGGTCGATGAAAATGATTAATAAAGGATTATTGGTAAAACTGAATAAGAACGATGCCATTGTAATGTCTGATAATGGTCGCTTTGAGCGAATTATATTACGTGACAATATGCAAATAGGCATGAGGATTCAATTTACAGATGATGATTTGATAAAATCGACCCATTACAGGAAGGAGTTTGTCATGAACGCAAAGACAAAAATAATATCAGCAGTAGCTGTCATGGCTATTGTAGCAGTAGGTGTATTAGGATATCCGCTCATCAACCAACCCAATGAGGAAGCGATTGCTCAGGTGGACCAAGGTTTAGAAGTCGCCGATGTCATTGAAGTTGCAGAAACCATGAATTTTTCCGCAATAGTTACGGTAGATATCAATCCTAGCTTCAAGCTCTCAGTGGACGAGGACGACAAAGTCGTTGAGATCAAAGCGATGAATGACGACGCCAAAACAATCAAAGTGGATGATTTGGTAGGCATCCCAGTTGAAAATGCAGTTGAACAGATTGTACAACGGTCCAATGAAGCAGGATTTATTGATTTGACAGATTTAGATGATGATTTTGTTTTGATTTCCGTCGCAAATGTCAATGAAGATGACGATGAAAAGGAAAGTGAACAAGCTGAAAAAATCCTGGAAGCCATAAAAGAAAAAGCCAAAGAGAGCAACACTCTTAAAGATGTTACGCTTGCTATGGCAGAAGTGGATGAAGAGACCATGAATGAAGCAGAGAAGAATTCTCTTATTGCTGGAATCATGATCTTTACTGATTCACAGAACATGACTGTCAAAGAGTTTTTCGAAGATGAAGATAATCTTAATAAATTTTTAGCTTCAAATGATGTGATTCCTCAAGATATAGAGAATAAAATTAAATTGATGTCAGAATATCTCGATGACTTAGACGATTCATCTATGAACAAAGAGACTTTGGATCTAGCATTCAGAGCATCAAAAGACACATTTTTCGAAGCCAAGGAGCTGTTTCAACAGGCAAATGATGACTATAAAGCAGCACTTGAATCTGGAGATCAAGCTAAAATAGCTGCAGCCAAAATAGTTTTGGATGCAGCTGAGGCTTTTAAAGATCAAATGGAGCAAGCTAAAGATGATGTAGAATCCATTAAAGAAGTTTTAAAATCAATCTATGAAGGTGATGATTCATCGGAAATGAAAGACCAAGAAAAAGATGAAATGGATAAGATCATAAAACGCAATCTTAAAGAACAAGAAAAACTCGAAGCTGAAGAGCAAAGACGTATCGAAAAGCAAGAGAAGAAAGATGATAAAAACAACGACTAATTGAAACTTAATTGAGCAGAGGGGAATTTCTCCTCTGTTTTTTTTTGAATAAAAGTATAATTTTGCTATAATAAATTTAGTAATCAAAATAAAGTTCGCGAAGAGGTTGGATATGGGACATATTACAGCTCGTAATGGTTATGAACAACTTGTAGAGAGGCTTAATCGTTTTCCACAAGGTGCACCTCCATCAGAAACACTTTATAAGATTTTAGGTATTCTCTTTGATGAAGAGGAGGCAAAACTCGTTTCGCAGTTACCTATACAATCGTTCAATGTGGCAGAAGCAGCTAAGCGTTGGAAACTGTCTGAAACGGATGCAACTATAGTGCTTGATCGTCTGGCGCGTCGTGCGCTTCTAGTTGATTTTGTGAAGGATGGCACTACATACTATGTTCTTCCACCACCAATGGCAGGATGGATAGAGTTTTCTATGATGCGTATACGAGAAGATATAGATCAACATAGCCTCGGACAGTTGCTGCATCAGTATATGAACGTAGAAGAAGATTTTGTGAAAAACCTATTTTTTGGTTCAGAAGAAAAGATAGTGCGATCTTTTGTCAACGAGCAAGCGTTGATAAAAAGTACTCACGACCACCTTTCTAATGGTGATTTAGAAATCATGGACTTTGAACGTGCATCACATATCATTCGTACCTCAGAACATATTGGCATAAGCATGTGCTATTGTCGACATAAGATGGAACATGTCGGTAAAAACTGTGATGCGCCAATGGAGATCTGTATGACTTTTGGTAAAACTGCCGACTCACTGATTCGATCAGATTATGCAAGACGAATAGATGTAAAAGAGTGTTTGGAACTTTTAGAGGTTGCTTATGCTCATAATTTAGTGCAAATAGGTGAAAATGTTCAAAACGAAGTTGCATTTATTTGCAACTGTTGTGGCTGTTGTTGTGAAGCGCTTTTAGCTGCACAAAAATATGGTACGTCACAAACCATAGCAACAACTAATTTTTTACCAAAAGTCGATTTGGAGAAATGTAAAGAATGTGGAAAATGCATCAGCGCTTGCCCTGTAAGTGCCCTCGGAGATAAAGGCGATGCCATAGGAAAGACGCCTATCATTCAGGAAGACATGTGTTTAGGCTGCGGCGTTTGTATCCGAAACTGCCACTTTGATGCATTGGCACTTGAGCCCGTGGACCAGCGCCGGATTACTCCCGTTAATTCAGCTCACCGTGTCGTACTTATGGCACTCGATAAAGGAACGCTGGCAAATCTCATCTACGATAACCAGTCATTAGCCTCTCATCGCATACTTGGTGCACTATTTACGTCTATTTTAGCCTTACCCCCAGCAAAACAATTGGCTGCAAATGAACAACTGAGATCGAAGTATCTCGCTAATTTGATGGCAAAGAGAACAAAACAGACAAATCATGACACAAAAAGTCGGGCGTGATTCCTGGTAGATCGATTCGCAATGCTTTGCGGGTATACAGTAGGAGAGTACATCAGGCAGCGTAGGCTATCACTTGCCGGCAGTGAGCTTATAGCCTCTGATGAAAAAATCATAGATTTAGCACTAAAGTACGGTTATGATTCTCCGGATAGTTTCACAAAAGCATTCAGTCGATTCCACGGTGTCACACCTACAGCTGTTCGTAAAGATGGTGCAATGATCAAATCATTTGCGACCCTTAAAATCAAATTTTCATTGGAAGGCGGTTTTGTTATGGATTATAAGATTATTGAAAAAGAAGCGTTCACAATTGTAGGATCATCAAGAATGTTCAGTTATGAGGAATCGAAAATGGAGATTCCAAAGTTTTGGACAGAACATTTTCAGTTGGGAAAAGGAGAAATCATATGTGGTATGTATGGAGTCTGCTTCGATGAAAACAATGGAAAAGATGAATTTGAGTATTTGATCGCGGATCATTACGATCCGTCGAAAGCAATCCCTGAAGGCTATGTGACAAAAGTTATACCAAAGCATACTTGGGCTGTCTTTGCTTGCAAATGGCCAATGCCAAATTCAATTCAAGACATGAACGAGAAAATCTTTTCGGAATGGTTGCCGAATTGCAAAGATTATACGATTGCCTCTGGTTACAATATCGAGATGTACTCAGATGTGTCAGATTATCCAAATGGAACTCAGGATGAAAATTACTATAGTGAGATATGGATTCCTTTAGAAAAGAAATAAATTAAACAATAAACGAGCTTCAACTGATCAGAATCGGTTGAGGCTCGTTATATTTGTATCGAGGTACCAATTTTGACCTGTCCCCAATTGAAAAGTGATATAATAAATCAATGGAATAACATTGAAAGGGGTAATAACATGAGCAAAGCAGTAGTATATTATTCAAGATCGGGAAACTCGAAACAAGTAGCAGATATTTTATCGCAAGAACTGGGCGTTAAGCCCATCAGGATTGTATCCGATATGAACTGGAAAGGACTTTTTGGATATATGAAAGCCGGTTATTACAGCATGATGAAGAAAACCGTACCGATCAGACTCGAAGGGGAACTCGCTAGCGAGGATGAAATTATTTTAGTGGCACCTCTTTGGGCTGGAGATGTTGCTGTGGAAGCACATGCATTTATTGAAAAATACAATGGATCAAATATTCATATGGTGGTACTCTCAAAAGCAAGTGAAATCAAGAATCAGGAAAGATTCAAAAGTGTACATATGATCAAGGAGAGCAAAACGTATGATCAAGACTATTTAAAAGCGATGGTGAATAAGATTTAAAGATTTGGAGGAAGGGATCATGACCAAAGATCAATACGAAAAGAAAATGGCACTCCTCATTGTAGACGTTCAAAACGGAGTCATAGCGTCAGCATACAACAAAGACAAAGTTGTTGAGAACATCAACACAATGATTTCAAAAGCCAGAGCATCAAAAATACCAATCATTTGGGTACAGCACTCAGACAATGAACTCATAAAAAACACCAAAGAATGGGAGATCGATTCAAGACTTGATCAATCCAGCGATGACTACTATATTGATAAAGGATTCAATTCCTCATTTGAAAAGACCAACCTGGATGAATTGATCAAACAGCTGGGAGTGAATAAAATCGTCTTGACGGGGGCTGCATCCAACTGGTGCATTCGCGCAACTGCATACGCCTCGCTCGAAAGGGGCTATGACCTTTGCCTGATTGGTGATGCACATACCACGGAATCACTAGACTTTGGTGATGGCGTTGTCATTGAGGCAAAAGATATCATTTTGGAACTTAACACCACAATTCAGTGGGTGGAGTATCCTGATCGGATCAATGAGACAAAAACAGCCGATGACTTTGAATTTTGATTTCAAATTTGAGGTTGACGCAAATTTTCATTCGTGCTAATATAAAACGCAGATGAATAATGAATTGTTTTCTAGGGTTCCGCAGTTGAATACTGGCTGGTCCGAGAGGAAAC
>JAWSUW010000164.1:0-7137 GCA_033549245.1 Bacillota bacterium
CTTGGGACTCCGCATGGAGAATCACAACCGCTTGTATTTCATATACCAACCACACCATTTTATCTGAAGCACTTGAAAAATGGTCATTTTTCATGTTGAAAGATCTGCTTCCTAGGATCACCATGATCATTGAGGAAATCAACCGAAGATTCATCGAGAGTTTGAAGAATGCCTATCTCTATACGGATGAACAGAAGATCCACGACATGGCTATCATTTCTGATGGTATTGTCAAAATGGCACATCTTGCCATAGTAGGTTCACATAGCATCAACGGTGTCGCCAAACTGCACACCGACATTTTGAAAAAAAGCCTATTAAAGGATTTTTATGAACTTCAACCTGAAAAATTCAACAACAAAACAAACGGTATCACCCATAGACATTGGCTACTGAATGCAAATACAGAACTTTCAGATTTGCTTAAGGAAACCATAGGAGCAGGATTCGTCAAAAATCCACTCGCACTGAGGGACTTACTCAAGTATAGAGATGACAAAAGTATTCAGGACAAACTGTTTGACATCAAACACAGCAAAAAAGAAAAACTTACCAAAATGATTTTCGACACCCAAGGCATTCTCATCGATCCTTACAGCATTTTTGATGTCCAAGCCAAACGGATTCATGAATATAAAAGACAACACCTGAATATTCTTCACATCATGTCTCTTTACAACAAACTTAAAGAAAATCCAAATCTGGATATTCCCCCGCGGACGTTCATCTTTGCGGGAAAGTCAGCTCCAAGCTACTATGTGGCAAAACAGATCATTAAACTGATCAATACTCTGGCGGACGTGATCAATAACGACACAAGTATCAAGGATAAAATAAAGATTGTCTTTTTGCCTAACTATGGTGTATCATTAGCAAGTAAAATCATACCATCGGCAGATGTGAGCGAGCAAATATCCACAGCTTCCAAAGAAGCATCCGGCACCGGCAACATGAAATTCATGATGAACGGAGCAATAACACTTGCCACTCTCGATGGTGCCAATGTTGAAATTCTGAAAGAAGTAGGCGAAAACAACATCGTCACTTTTGGACTGAGAGATTACGAAGTCCACAAGTATTATGAAAACGGTGAGTACAATGCTTTTGATGTGTACAATTCCTCACCGGCTCTCAAATTGGTTGTCGATCAGCTTGTCAGCGGATTTCTGCCGACAGCAAAAGACGAGTTTTTACCTATTGTCGACCGTCTGCTAAGATACAATGACGAGTTCTTCGTTCTGAAGGATTTCGATTCCTATGTCGACGCTCAGGAACGCATCGGACTTTATTACAGAGACAAACAGCACTGGATGAAAATGTCCATTGCGAATATTGCATGTTCAGGAGCTTTTTCCGTAGACTACACCATAGACAAATATGCTTCAGGAATATGGCATGTCAACCGAAAACCGCTGGATTTCAATTTATAAATCCATTATGTAGGTGATTATATGAATTTTAAAAACTACCCCGAAACACTAAAAACGTTAGGGGCGATCTATTCCAAAACTGAAACTGTGTTCAACGTCTGGGCACCCACTCAAGAACATTTGAAAATCGCACTCTATGAAAATCCTCGCGCTCTTTACAGGGATATATATCCCATGGAAAAATCCACTGATGGTGTTTTCAGCGTGCACATAAAAGGCGACCTTCATGGCAAATTTTATACGATTGTCGTTGACAATCAATCTGAAGTCACCGATCCTTATGCCATCTCTGCAAACGCCAATGGGATCAGAAGTGCAATCATCGATCTTGACCGCACCAATCCCGAAGGATGGGACAAGTACTCGAGACCTTCTGGCAATAATGAATGTGATACCGTGATTTATGAACTTCATATCAAAGATTTCACTGGTCATACTTCTGCCGGCATTGAAAATAAAGGTAAATTTTTAGGGCTTTCTGAAAACGGTACCAGTTATAAGGGCTACTCTACCGGACTCGATCATTTGGTTGATCTTGGTATAACACACGTCCATTTGATGCCGGTTTACGATTATTTGACTGTTGACGAAAAAGACAACTCGGATGAAAACTACAATTGGGGTTACGATCCAGAACACTACAACCTCCCTGAAGGCTGTTACTCAACTGATCCAGACAATCCAATCTCCAGGGTAAAAGAACTGAAGGAAGCTGTCATGGCCATGCACAAGGCAGGCATCAAAGTCGTACTTGACGTCGTGTACAATCACACATACAGAAGCCAATACGCCAACTTCAATGTCCTTGTACCAAATTATTATTATCGCATGACTCCAGATGGCCATTTCTCAAACGGTTCCGGTTGTGGCAATGAGTTCGCCAGTGAAAATCCAATGGCCAGAAAGTTCATTGTGGATTCACTGATCTACTGGATGAAAGAATACCATATTGATGGATTCAGATTCGACCTGATGGGACTCATGGACATTGAAACGGCAACTCTGATTGAAACTGAACTGAGAAAAGACAACCCGGAGATTTTGATCTACGGTGAACCTTGGACTGGTGGTCTCTCCACTTTGCCGGAAAACAAGCGTGTTTATAAAGGCTCCCAGGGTAACAAAGGAATTGCATTATTCAATGACGATTTCAGAAACGCCATCAAAGGAGACAACGATGGCTTTGAACTAGGATTCATCCACGGTAATAAGGATTCTGTCCATAGTTTGGCTATTGGGATTGCAGGTTCCATACCTTTTGATGATGCCCATATTGGCTTCGCGACCGAGCCATGTGAATCCATCAACTATTTCAACTCCCATGACAATTTGATTCTATGGGACAAAATAAAAAAAGTGAGCCCTAGTGCAAATGAAGAAACACTAATCAGACTCAATAAACTTGCTTTCAGTATATTGTTTATGGCGCAAGGCGTCCCATTTTTCCATGCGGGCAATGAATTCTTAAGAAATAAGCAAGGACATCACAACACCTACAATTCATCCCTCGCCATCAATGCAATCAATTGGGAGAATAAGAAAAAATATTACGGTTTTTATAATTATGTAAAGGATTTGATTCAACTTAGAAAAGATTTTTCGTGTCTTAGGATGAAATCAGCAAAAGAAGTCCGTTCAAGGCTCTATTTTGTGAAAGATGCACCTTTTGATGACTTGATCAAGGATGCGGTGGTCTACACGATCAATCAAGATGAGGATGAGGGTTTTGACTGCATGTTGGTGGTCCATAACCCTTCGCATGAACCTTTGATCTTATCCATTCATGATTTGTTGACACATATGTGTTTTTCAAGAGAAGACCATCCTACAGATTTACCAAAAATGAAGAATATCAAAATCGAACGAATCTTTGATGAAAATGGTCGTCTTGTTGAACCCGAGATCATCACCCCTGAGACTTATCATTTGGTCAAAGTTGGTCCGATCAGTTCAAACGTTTTCAAATTCACAAATCTGGAAAATAGATAAAAAAATAAGGCGTTTCCTACACGAGATCTAATCGCGAGGAAATGCCTTTTTTCATTTCATTGATTTAACAGTTTGAACCGCCGCCCGTTACAGGACCAACAGAATAACTGTATCCATTCCATTTTACTTCTACTTGACCAAATGTCTCAGCCAAATATTTTTCCATGATAAAGTTCACGTTTCCGATTTTTTCTTCAACGTCATCTTCTTTTGATTGGTCTAGACCTAGACCAAAGCTTGGGCCACCTCAGCCCATGCCTGCAATGTAAACTCTGAGGTTTTGTGGTTTATCCGCTTGTTGTTCAAGCACCCCTTGAATACGATTAACAGTATCTTCATCTACTTTAAAATACATGCTTTTCCCTCCAATTGTTCACTTATTGATACTCTCTTTGGTTTATACCCAAAATAAAACGATATGCAACGTTAACATATCGTTTCTTTTTTCACATTCAATTTAGCCGCAGCTTGAGCATGAACCACATGCAGATGGTGCAACTGTAACCGGTTGAACAGAATATCCGTTTCCAACCCATTCCACTTTGATTTCTCCAACTGTATCAAACACAGATTTCTCTAAAACAAAGTTTACGCCATTGATTGTCTCTGTAAAATCTTCTTCATTAATGTTGTCAAGACCTAATCCAAAGCTAGGACCACTGCAACCCATTCCTGCGATGAAAACTCTGATGTTTTGTGGCTTATCAGCTTGAGCTGATAAAATTTCGCTAATTTTATCGCACGTTTCTTGATTAGTAGCAATATACATACATTCACCTCCGTTAATAAGTTGATTATAATATAATTCCGACTAAAATAGTATAGTTATATATAAAAGTTCACAAATATTTTTCAAAGTAAGGAATTTGCATCATTTATTTAGACTTACGACAAATGACTTATTATCAATTGCTCTTTGCACTGCCAAGATGCCATCTAAATGATCATATTCATGTTGTATAAGTTCTGATAGATCATCAGACATGTCCATAGCACAATCATTCCATAATAAATCTTTATAATATATCCTACACTTTTTATATCTTAACACTTTCACTTTTAAATTCGGGAAACTCATACAATCATCTAACACTTCTATCTTTTCATCTCCAATAAATTCGAGTCTGGGATTAATGAAAACAATTGCCTTATCTATATTCATGTATATGATTCTCTTAAACACATCAATTTGAGGTGATGCAATTGCTCTACCTGCACCGTATTCCTTTCTAAAATTCATCAAAGTATCGTGCAAATCCTCAACAACTTCTTTGACATAGTCCAGTTCTTCTTTCTTCACTTCAACAGATCCATCATATAATTTTTCATTGCCTAATAATAAAATATCTCTGATTGCCATTTTGTCCTCCTTGATCAACCACAAATCTAATTTCAAGTATCATAACTTGAAAGGTAAAATCCTCCTCAGAATGCGCCCTTACAAATGTATCTGTCTTTACAAAACCAATTTTCTCATATAACTTAATTGCCCTTTCGTTAAAAGCAGCTACTGTTAATCGAAACTTCTTTGAAGAATATTTGCTTTGAGCAAACTTCAATCCATTGACAAAAAAATCATACCCGTTGCCTTTACCACATAAATCAGGTCTCATTCCAAGCCCCACATCCAGCAATTCCTGAGCATATACACCATAGAGCTTACCGGCTGGCACTTGCGCTGATTCACCATAGCAATAATATCCAACAAGATCCGACTTTTCGTCAACTACCGAAAAGTAGGAACCATCCATCAGTTCTTTTGTGAACTCCTCACTATCATCACCATCATAGATGTTATACGGTTCTTTGTATGTCCATGTAGAGATCTCCTTGGCGTGATTCTCATTCATTTCTTTAATGGTGAAATGCATTTCAGATCTCCTTTACCCGCTTTGCCATTAGAATGTCTGGTCGTCCAAACCCATTGGCATCTGGAATTAAGCCAACAATTTTATATCCAACTTTCTGATAGAACTCATATGGATGATTCTTCAAATTTCTAACATTTTGCATGTTCTCATATAAATCTGGATACAGGTCTATCCCACCAATTGTCGTTTTATAACCTTCGTCATCAGTACCAAGAGGAACGGTTATCCCACCTTTTTCAGCAACAATACTCTCAAAATCTTCAACAAGCAATCTTCCAACTCCCTTGCCTCGCCAATCTTTACTCACAACTAATGGATGCATCTCCCATACATTGCCGTCGTAACTTCTGATGCCTCCAATCCATCCGATTAAATCACCTTGCTCGTTTAATGATATTCTACTTATTCTATCGTCACCTAGAGATTCTTTCACTTCCAAAATCGCCTCTTCAATCGTGTTCCATGAGTGCTCAAAACTCTCCATTAAAAGTTCTGCAGCTTGTTCAATATATTGATCCATGTCAAATGATAAACTTATAATCTTCATTTCTGGCTCCTTTATAGAATCAGATTCTAAAAAACATTCTTATAAAATGTCACTTCACCAACTAAATCATTATTATCATCCAATATAGCATATATATGCTCCCAATTAGCTGGTTCAAGCAAACTCTTGGAATTAGCATAATTGTAAATTGAGTATTCGCCTTCATATTCCCATTTCCGTATTATATTAGCATATTTCTCATTCATGTTAACAAATATATATCTCATTTTTGTCACCTCTAAATATCTATAATTCAATCCAATACACCAAATCTATTTCACCATCGATCAGCATTTCTTTTTCAAAAATTCCTTTGTTGTTTTCAATTACTTTTCGTGAGGCTACATTTGATTTACTACAAACTACCAATATCGGGTTAATATTTAGTTTTTTTGCTTTCTCTAGTCCAAGTCTCAAAATTTCTGTACCGTATCCCTTTTCTCTCTCACTCGGACGAACAGAATATCCAATATGACCACTATAGAAGTGTTCTTTAGGTAAATCATGTCTTATATCAATGATTCCAACAATGATATTAGATGAAGTATTCACTGCAAAATATGTACTAGAGGCTACTCTCTCTGCAACAAGCCCATTTTCAACTTGTTCAATATAATTAATCCACTCACTATAGTCGCTATATCTCGTGAGTCCACAACATCCATTGATCATGCTTTCATTATTCAGTTTAAATTCTGATACAAAATCAAGTGCCGCTGCTTTCATTTCGATTGTAGGTTTTATTAATTCTAATTCCACCGGTTCACCAGTCATTACTACCCTACCTTAGTCTGGGCATCTTACCTCAAATCTTCTTTCTTTTGTATCTCCGAAATTGAGAGTCCCACCATTTTGAAGTACCATGATATTCGGGTAAGCAACATGCCATAGTTCGTGGCATATTGGTGGACAGATATCCTCCACTATGTGAGTTTCTCCTTGTCTATGATAATTGCTTCTACAAGCGCTCTTTGTAATCGTCAGCTTTACTTTCATTATAGACCATCCCTTTAATGACATTCTAAATATGATTAATGCTTCAATCTTAATTTGTGCTGACTAGTTTTCGGTATTCTTTCAATCATATTTCTAGCTTCCAAATCTAGTTTGACCGACACAATGTACCACGATACTGAACCATCAAACTTTCCTGATAGTTCTTTAATCGCTAAATCATTTAAATCCTTATAAGAGATTTCTGTTTCACGCTTAATTGTATCAAGATTGAACACTCTCACCACTTAAAGCATAGCTTTTGAAGTGGGAGATTCCTGTTTCATTGTCTTGTGCCTCATTTGGT
>JAWSUW010000165.1:0-7093 GCA_033549245.1 Bacillota bacterium
CTGTAGATATGTTTTACAGATCTATGGGAAAATATTTACTGAAATTATGTTTTACTAATGCGGCCCCTTGGTCAAGCGGTCAAGACACCGCCCTTTCACGGCGGTAACAGGGGTTCGATTCCCCTAGGGGTCACCAAATGGGAGTATAGCTCAGCTGGGAGAGCATCTGCCTTACAAGCAGAGGGTCATAGGTTCGAACCCTATTACTCCCACCACAAATTTCATGCGGGTATGGCGGAATTGGCAGACGCGCTAGACTTAGGATCTAGTGACTAGTTCGTGGGGGTTCAAGTCCCTCTACCCGCACCAACTTTTTTTGCTTAGCAAAAAAAGGGCGTAGGTATGGTTCTCGCGAAGCGAAACTATACTAGCCTATGAAACTATGTTCTATCTTGTACAATATGAATTTATTAAAGAGTTTAATCTATATATTTTACAATTCTATGCAGAAGTGGCTCAGTGGTAGAGCATCGCCTTGCCAAGGCGAGGGTCGCGAGTTCGAATCTCGTCTTCTGCTCCAATTTTTTTGCGGGTGTAGCTCAATGGTAGAGCCCCAGCCTTCCAAGCTGGTTGTGAGAGTTCGATTCTCTTCACCCGCTCCAAAAATGATCCATTAGCTCAGTCGGTAGAGCACCTGACTTTTAATCAGGGTGTCCCGCGTTCGAGTCGCGGATGGATCACCAATGGCGGCGTAGCCAAGTGGTAAGGCAAAGGTCTGCAAAACCTTTATTCACCAGTTCAAATCTGGTCGCCGCCTCCATTTACGCGCTCTTAGCTCAATTGGATAGAGTATCTGACTACGAATCAGAAGGTTGGGAGTTCGAGCCTCTCAGGGCGCACCATTTACTTGAAAGCGTTGCAATCACTTGCTTTCAGAGCTTAACATTTCTTTCTATCATCATAACTACCGTGGTAAAATCTATCACGAGTCAGAGGGTGTGGAAAAGGAGTGTTTTTTTTATGAAAAGAATAATGGTATCTCAGGACTCAATGTATCTCAAGGACGCTTTTAGGTTATTTATGCAAGAATGTAGGCTCAAAAATCTATCCATGAGAACAGAAACGTATTATCAGAATTGCTATGACAAATTCAGTGAGAATATGACTGATGTGGAACTTGTGGAATCGATAGACCTCAAAATCTACAACGATTATATCACAAGACTACAACGCATGGCATCAATGAACGATGTATCTGTGGCAACGTATGCTAGAGGTATTCGTACTTTCTTCAATTGGCTCATCAAGAATGACTATATCAAAAATTTTCACATGCCAACAATGAGAGCTGTGAAGGAAATCAAAGAAACCTATACAGATGCAGAATTAAAGTTATTACTCAAGAAGCCATCAAAGAAACATATTGCTGAATCTTTTGCAGACTATCGGTCATGGGTCATAATCAATTATCTTATGGCTACAGGCAATAGGGCGAGTACACTGGTCAGCCTGAAGGTTGAGGACTTGGATTTGGATGCTGGTTATGGAACGCTGAAATTCACCAAGAATAAGAAACAGCAGATTATTCCACTTGCCGATGTGCTGATTCCGATACTCAGCGAATACATCAAGGTGTGTCATTTTAATAATGATGATTGGTTATTTCCTAGTGTGTATGGCGAGAAGTTGACGGTCAGGGCGTTGGGTGAATCCATCAACAAGTATAATAAAAGACGTGGGGTCAATCGTACAGGTACACACTTATTCCGTCACACGTTCGCCAAGAAGTTTATCATGAATCAGGGTGATTTGTTTACTCTACAGAAAATGATGGGGCATAGTGGGCTAGAAATACTTAAGGAATATGTTGAGCTGTTTAGCACTGAGGTTAAGGAAAATAATGATAAGTTTAATCCTCTGATTGGATTGACTCAGCAAAAGAATCATATACAACTGAAAAAATAAATTTGATCTAAGGCATCCACTTTAATTAGTGGGTGTCTTTTTTGCGTTTTTGGACTATGTTGAATTCTATTAGGGTTTTTAAGGGGAATTAGCGACTTTATTTTCAAAGGATAAATGGTATGGCTGAATAGATAACTCTTGAAATTGCCCTTGAAAACCAAGCAGGGATTAAGGGAATGAGATATTAATGGGGATGCTGATGAGATGGGATGTGATTGAGAAGAATATTGGATAGTAATGAAACTATGCTATATCCATTGCAATTAGATTGATTCAGATAAATCTGTTCATTTTGCTATAGTGATAGTATGTATGTAGTGAGAATGTTATAAAATGAAAACACCATATATACCTTGCAATCACTAATGTTCATCAAAAGTTGTTCATTTTGCTATTATGGTAGAGTAGTTGAGTAGTGAAATAGTCGAGTAATAGAAAACCCCCACATCCATTCAGCTCACTTATGTTCAAGAAACCTTGTTCATTTTACTATAGTGGTAAGATGTAGATGATGAGAATTCTCGTAAATAGAAACCACCCCCAACTCATTCACCTTACTAGTATACAGAAAAAGTTGTCTGATTTGCTATAGTGGTAAAAGGTACGATTTCTTGCGATAGATGTGGGAAGAGAGTTAAGGTTGAATCTAATAAAGTGAAATATTGTAAAGAGTGTGCGAGTGCAATATTGCAAGAACAGGTTAGGAATAATATGGTAGAATACAGAAAAAGAAAAAAAACGTTATAAAATAGAAACCCACTTCACACGTTGCAAACACTCACTTCTTAAAATCACCAATCTCTACACATATTGGAATTACTATATAGTTAAGAAAATCACAATGGTCGAAAGGGAAGAAGTAAGCCATGTGAGAGATGTGGCGAGTTAATTGAGAAAAAAGGTAAAAATGATAAGTATTGTGAAAAATGTAAAATAGAAGTAAGAAGAGAAACTTGGAGAATATCTAAAAATAAGGCGAGATGACCAATTTTGTCAACAGTTTAAGCACTTTTTGTTAAAATTTTCCTACACCACTCAAAGTGAGTAATTGCAACGGTTGTGGGTGATAGTTGTTTCAGTTAATACAAGTATTTTATAAAAGAATATAGTATTTGCAACACTTGTAGCAGTTACCTTTATAGGGGACACACAAGATATACAAATCATCATATTTCGTTTCCATTTTCCACACCTATTGATATTACTAGTCTAGAGCATGATAAAATGTTTACACTATATGGTATATAATTCAAATAATTTTATTGATTAATTTTCAACCTCTGTACTCATTGATATAACTGCTGTGTAGCGATTGATAAGTATTACACTATATGGTATATATTAAAATTGATAATTTTGAACAGTTGGGATTGCAGTATGAATCGTTGATGGGGATATGTGAAGTTGTTGAGTGTGCTGAGTGTAAAAAATTAATTAGGAAAAATGGCAATAAAACAAAATATTGTAAAGAATGTTATGAAAAATCACATAAACAAGCTAAACTTGAAAGTTGGTATAGAAACAAACATAAATACTAGACCAATAGAAACCACCTATAAACGTTGAAATTTCAATGCGTTCACCAAAAGTTGTTCATTTTACTATAGTGGTACAACATAATTTAATAGCAATACATACATAAGCTCTCAGTATTAATATTGAGGGCTATTATTATGCCATAAAACTAAGACTTCAGGATTACTCTTGATGTTCTAAGTTTATCATATAACCAGCGTGAATATGTTTTACCGCATATTTTTCGTTCATTTTATGGGAAGCTCTTTATGAGCGAGTGGGTTCGACCCCCACACCTCCGCATATAAGGGGGCAGTTCAAACCTATAGCAACGCCTAACCCTCGTTCGTGGTTTGAATTGTCCTTTTATTATATATTTTTTTGTAAATTTTTCTATACATAAGGGGCATTAGCAACTTGTTAAAATTCAATAAAGGTGGTGATTGAGTGTTTTGAATTATTTAAACAGAATCAACTCGTTAGGGTTGAAACAGAATTATCTCGCTAATCTTATCGGTGTAAGCATTCCAT
Organism: Bacillota bacterium; assembly: GCA_033549245.1. Classification (GTDB taxonomy): domain Bacteria; phylum Bacillota; class Clostridia; order Peptostreptococcales; family Acidaminobacteraceae; genus Fusibacter_D. Next base: position 3,952 of record JAWSUW010000165.1, read on the forward strand.
TACTCAATCTATTCTTACACGATAAGAGGACAATGAAAAGAGATAAGGTTGAGAGGTTAGAACTAATACTAAAAAAATATGAATTAGGGCGAGCGATCTAAACTGAATTGTCAGGGTAGATTTGTCACGAACTAGAAAGGATGGGAATTATGAAGTATGCAGAATTATTTAAAGAGGGTATGACTGTCGAGGAATTTAATCAAGCTATCGAGAAAACTGTTCAATCTGAATCTGATAGAGTACGAACAGAATACACGAAACAGATTAAAGAACTTGAGGGGAAATTACCAGTTGAGAAATCACAAACTGAAATTGAACTTGAGGAACGAATTAAGAAAGTTGAGAAAAAAGAACGTGAATTCAAACTCATTGAGAAGCTGGAAGAGAAAAAACTTCCAAAAGGATTGAGTAAGTTTATTGCAGTTGGCGATGATGAACTTGAGTCCATTGGTGATGAACTGGGAAAAATCCTATCGGGCATTATCACAGACAATAGTTTTAAGCCTACAGGACATAAGAAAACTGAGAATGTTACTACAAAAGAACAATTCAAACAAATGGGATATACACAGCGTGAGAAATTCGCCACTGATAACCCTGAACTGTTTGAACAATACACTAAATAACTAAGGACGTTCAATCACGAGCGTTCTTTTTTATATACAAAATTATGAAAGAGGTGCAAAAATGGCATTAGTTAAACCAGAAGTATATTCAAGCCTAGTACGTGAGAAAGTAGCCGGAAAGGTTAAGATTCTTCAACTAGCAAAAGAACTTGAGAACATTGACGAGTTTAGAGAAGTGGGCGAAACGATTAATTTCCCAGTGTGGAGTTATATCGGTGATGCTACCACGCTTGAGTTGAAGGGGACTATCACACCAAGTGAATTGGTTCAATTGGACTCACAAGCTGTAGTTACTCATGTTGCAAAAGGTGTAACAATCTATGACAGAGAAAACTTGACAGCAATCGGTAATCAATTAGATGAAGGTGCTGACCAGTTGGCTGTGGCAATTGCTCGTAAACTTGATACTGATCTGATTGCAGAAATGACTGCTGAAGCTGTATTAAAGTTACCAGTAGTAGGGGCAACAGCAGTAACAGAAGATGAGTTATTTGATGCTCTTGGATTATTCGGTGATGAACAAGATACTGAGTTGTTCTCAGGAATCGTAATCAATTCAAAACTCATGAAATCTTTCTATGCAATGCCTTCATTCGTATCAGCAACAAATACAATGAGCGTTGATGGAAATGGTATCCCTAGAAATGGATTATTCGGCTATTTCAGAGGAATTTCAGTATTTGTATCTGACAAAGGTACTTATGACACATTAGAGTGTGTGACTTATATCATCAAGAATGGTGCAATCGGCTACAAATCAAAACGTAATATCTTGATTGAAGAAGAAAGAGTCGCATCACAAAAGAGAACTGACATTTTCGCTGATATGCTTTATGCTGTTAAATTGCTTGACCCATCAGGGCTTGTAATTGTCAGAAAAACTATCGCATAATTCACTTCCTAGAAACTATTAATAGTGGTAGTTAATCAGATTTTAGTATGAGTGAGTATGGAATTATTTCAAAGTGACATCTTTAATCGCTACAAACGAGTGTAATACAAATTGACAGAGTGGATACTGTCAATTCTGAATGTGAAGGGGACTCATCATCCCCATACATACCTTTTACAAGGATGTGAAAAAAATATAGTTGAGAGGTGTTAGAGTGGACACCTTGCGTTGTTTAGAACGTGAAATAAACTCACTGATATATTAAGCATCCATCTTCCAAGGGTCTAGGGTGCTTAATATATTTTTAAAAAAACTTTAGTTTTAAGAAAGGAAATGAAAATTATGATGAGCTTAGAGAAATTGAATGATTACATTGAAAGACTAGGAATTACTAACGTACAGATTGCTAAATTTTATATTAAAGATGATGGTAAGGCAGTATCAAGACAATTTATCGGTCAAATTAGAAATGGTCAAGACGATATGGGTCAGGATGCTTACAAGAAATTTATTAAGGCAGTGAACGCTGCTCAACAAGAAAGAAGATTACAAATAATCAATAAGACAATGGATTCATTATCAGTACCCGAAATAGAATAACAGTCAACTTTCAACCACTATTATAAAAACGAGGGGTAATAGCATGGGATATTTATTAATTACAGGAATAGCAGTATATATAATTTTCAGGTCAGACAAGGAACTTAATAAATCATATGAAGAAACAGCGACAGCATTCAAATCATTAACAGCAACATGTAATCAATATACTAAATAATATGGGGGTGAATAAGATGGACAAAAAATACTATGATGCTAAGAAATCAATGAGAAATTACTTGAGTGGTTTGGGATTTCCTTTTGAGCAAGTCACTTTGCGTGAGGGTGTAACAACTTATAGGTTTGAAATTACACCTGAACTTCAGGAAGCTCTTTCACAATATCAAAATAGGTTTAAAACATTATGAATAGGACTAGGAACAGAACAACTAAGCAATTCCTCAATGATATACATGGGGATGACAAGATTAATTTCAGACTCATTAAGAAAGACTATCCACCACTTAAACATAATGCACCTTATGATGAGAAAACGATTGATTACCTCACTGAACATAACAGCAAAGGCTACAATGTTTATTATGTTGTTAATGGTGGGGGTGATAAGGATGAATCTATAAATTTGATCAATTCTGTTTTTATAGATTTTGACTGTCCAAAAGAGATGAAACAACATGCAACAATGGATAAGGTTGATGCTTACAAACGTGAGCAAATGGATAAGATTAATCAATTCAAATATAAGCCATCATATATAGTCGAAACTAGGAACGGACTTCATGTGTATTGGCTGGTTAATAAAGATGCTACAGTTGAACAGTTTAAGATTGCACAACAACGATTGATTGCTTACTTTGATTCAGACATATCTATTAAGAATCCATCAAGGGTTATGCGATTGCCTGAATACTACTGGACAAAGGATATGAGTCAGAAGTATATGGTTAAGATTAAAGAGTGTAACATCAATAGGTATGATTATAAGCCTTATTGGAATGTCAACACTTTATTAGACAATTTTCTTAAGGTGCAAATATTTGTAATCCACAGGAGTCATATACCC
>JAWSUW010000166.1:0-7021 GCA_033549245.1 Bacillota bacterium
TTTTCAGTGGTAATTTACAGAATTTGACCACCATTAGACCCTGTGTTTACAAGGGTTACAAAAAAAAATTTTTTTTTATTAGTCGGGCTAAAATTACTAGATTTATAATGAATTAATGTAGAGACCCTATTTTCTCAGTTCCACCCCACAATAAGGACATTTCTTTGGATCAAACACATAACCGGGGAAATGGCTTAAACAATTGGGGCATCGTCTTAGCACAAAAATGACAAAGAAAGTAACACCCAAATACACAGCACCAATTGCCATAATTATTTTACCAAGGGTCCCCTGATCACCAAATACATACATCATTATTCCTACGAGAGGCAGTAACAATACCATAGAAAGCTGTGTCCAAAATGTGACCCTTCTTATGAAACTGTATCTTTTATATATTTTTTCTTGTGATATTTTCATAGGTCCAAATACCTCCTGATGCCATTCCATGAAGGCCCTTTAAGCAATGCCATAAGTTCCGACTCTTCTAAAGGCAATTCAGAGCTCTGCTGATACTTCGCCAGCGGATATCCGGCCTGTATCACAGCAAACTTGAATTTTCCAGGCGTAAGTGCCTTTTGAGGACACCCATAGATACAGCCTAGGCAAAAATCGCAACCCTTACCAAACTCTGGGATCGAAACTTCAGCACTATATCTTTTCACTAGCCTGATATTGGATGCCGGGCAATGACTTTCACACCATCCACATCCATTGCAAACCTCATTGACTTTGATACTTTTTCCGAACCTTCTTGCACCTTTGACTTCAAGTCTTCCAAGCCTCGTAATCATTCGATCCACCAATTTCACTTGGTAAAACGGGAAAGGCTTACTTTGAGAATAAGCCCCCAGCCACTGATTCACTTTATCAGGCAAAATCTGAATCAAAGCTTTCGAAACCTCTAAGGGTGTCGGAGACATCCAGTTGTTCGGCATCACCGCCATAGCCTCAGTCACAACATTGTAGCCCTTCTTTATAAGCCACCGCTTAGCAGTGACACGGCATGCGGTATTGCTCAGTATCTCACCACCCCCTGAAACGGATATGATCATTGCTTTTTTCCGCTGACCAGCAGAAGTAGGCTGTTCTACTAACTCACTTAACCATTCGTAGACCAGATTAGGTGCGTTGAACGCATGTACAGCGTAAATCAAAATGAGGTCATTGCACGTCTCAACCTTACGCCTTAAGTCCTCTTTCGTTGCTTTGGTTAACCTATGTACTTCCACCGAGACTCCTCGAGCGATCAGTTGGTCTCTGACTTCCTGGGCCACCAGACGGGAACTGCCAGTACCTGTATAGTATGCTATTATTGTTTTCTCCACATTTCACCTCTTTACCATTGTCTGTGCCATCAAATCCTTAGACATCTTCTCTATGGCATATCTCAGTGCAGTTAGGGACATGACATTTTTTTACCCAAAGTTATTCTTATTCATTTGAGTTCATTTTAGTTGCAGTTCCTTGATGAAAATATATTTTCCAGTCAGAAGATTCCTTTATCCATATAGAAGTTCTTAAAGCTTTTACTTCAATTTCCTTGTCATATGAAATATAATTGGCTAATATTAAATCTTCCTTGATAATCTTTATTTTAAAGGAATGTATATCAATCTTTCTATCCGCGTCCAAGTTATTTAAATACGCTATGACTGAGCTCTTATCAAAAACTTGCCCCGATTTTCCAAATTCAATAAATTCATCATGAATTCTATCATGAAGATTTTCTATTTCTTCACAAAATTTCTTAACAAAAAAATCGTTCTCATATTTTAATATCCGCTGCTCAATGTTCATAAAACTTCCTCCGAAATTTAAAACTTTACTAAAGACGTATTTACTACATTTTTTTGTCGAATTTATAGCGCTTTAATAAATCCTTAACTTACAAAGTGAACCCCTCATGTTTGATCAATTCATTTTCTACTCTTAATACACAAGTAATCCGTGAATGAACCTGCACCTAATTTGCGTCTTTTTGCTAACATGGATGCCCAAATATTGTTCCCTTCAGTTTCAGTAATAAAGCCTTTATCTAACGCTTCAATTAATATATCACCAGTGGTTATATGCTTCAATCCCATCTCATCTATGTAAAGAGCAATATCTTTAAGATTATTACTTGCTACCATCCCATCATGAACCTTAGCCAAGGCGATAGAAGCTGCTTCTCCTGGTCCAATAACTTTATGTCCATCGCTAGGAGATGTGGTAAGTTTTTGATATAAATCATATTCATCAGTACCTAATTTGATTGTTGCAAATCTGGCAATTCCACTTTGAATTAGTTGATCTATACGTTCCTTAAGTTGAGGCGTAGTAGGATAAGATAATTCATCGTATGCAGCTTTCGGAATTACAATTTTACCTGGATAAAGTAGAGCTAATATATTTTGCTCTCTGACCCACAAAAATGCTGATATACAATCAGTGTCAAAAAAGAGCGAATCAGTCATTTAATTCGCCCCCTTCATTTTCTTCTCCATAAACAAGATCCGGTCTAAAAGCCGTTAGTAACAAGTGTTCATATTTCCCTGTTGATACTATATCTTTTTCATAAAGTTCTTCAGCTTTTTCAATATAATAACCAAAAGTTCTGTATTGTTTGTTTTTAGGGAGTGGTTTATAAAGTGCATCATCATAACCTAAGTTCACAGCAGAACTGATAACACCTTCTTTGAATTTTTCCGCTTCTTCAAGTGACAATTTGCGATCTGCAACTAATCTATATAATAGTGCTTGCCTACTGACACCAAAATACTGCTCAAGTTTTACTATTTCCTTAATCTCCATTTTTTTAACTGGATCCCTTTTTATTCTTTTTATTATTGCATCAAGCGCAACGATTGGCATCAAAAAATATGAGGCAAACTGATCAGCACTCTTTTCTATATCATTTCCACTTCCAATTTTCTTTGCACATACATTTGAATGCACACTATTATCATAATACAAATGATACAACTCGTGAGCTAAAGAAAAACGCTGTCTTCCTATGGACATTGCTGAATTAATAGCAATAACAGGATATCCATTATTTTTAATGCACAACCCGCTAATTCTTTCTCCCATAGGGTAATAGACTATAGTCAATTTAGGTATTGTATGTGCGAGCGAAAAAATATCTATTGAAGATTCCAAATCTTCCCCCAATTCTTTTCGCAATGACTGTGCTTTTGTATTAATATCTAATTTATCTATCATCACGATCACCAAGAATATCCGTCATAAATTTTAAGTTTAATGCAATTCTATTTATGTCGCTGATCATTTCAAGATCATCTGTACTAATCTCATTCGCTCTCAAAGCAATTGTAATGCGCTTCTCAGTAAATGACTCCGCAGATAAGCTCTCAGGGCTTATTCCAAATAGTGCAGTCAATTTATCTAAGAGATCCGACGTCATTACTCGTTCATTCTTTTCAATTTTTGAAATTAAACTCTGATCCACTTTTAAGTATTTCGCAAGATTCATTTGCGTAAAACCGCTTTGCTCTCTTAATAATTTTATATTTTCTCCAATATTTGTCATCAAATTATTCATTTTTACACCTCCCTAACAAGATTATACGCCTATTTTGTCATATATTCAATTGTAATATTCAGTGTTTTTATGACATTATTATCACCCATCAAAAAAAAAAGCCAAGATTCGATGACCTTGGCTCACTCAAATAAATTAGAATCTTCAACTGCGATCAACAGGAATATAAATATCCATCACCGTGACACCACCGACTTCTTTTACTTCCTCAAGACAATTAGCTTGATGACATCGCTCAAAATCGGAGGCTTTGAAATCATGGTCTTCCAGCCACTTCACCAAATACTGCCAACCTGATCCGATGCGTTCAAATGGGTTTGAAAATGGATCCTCTATCCGCAATGTCGCATACCTATAACCCGGAATGGTTTTTACCGTCACCTCGGTACCCTCGAAATCACATTTTTCAGGATTTGGAAGTTTTTCAAGGTCTGCTTTCTCAACAGACAACCAAAGTTCATATCCCCTTAAAGTAGTAACATCAGGGGTATCTACGGGTGAATCAAATCCAAAAGTTCTCAAGACATTAAGTTGATACTTATCTGCCAATTGATTCATCTTTCCAATTATAAACTCTTCTGGTTCCGCACCAACTGATAATCCGCTTACCACCACCATACTCTCAATCACTTCATAACGCACGTCACTCAAATATTTCTTCATACTCTTAATCCCCTTTTCCATTATATTTTGTTTAATGGTATCAAAGGTCGAAGGAAAACCAGACAAAACACGTTCATCATCCACATCTAACGTCATGTCATAAATATTGAGTTTGCGCGTCTTGACAATAGCATTGGTTCGAAAATAAGACGGTGAGTAGCCATATGTATTGACCACCGCTCTAGAAAAAGCACGTTCAGACGAATAACCGACAGCCACAGCGATATCGATAATACGGCGCTCCGTTTTAAGGAGTTCCAGGCCGTACTCTAGTTTTTTTCTTCTTACATATGCCATGATGGACAGACCGGTATAAACGCTAAACATATGATTGAGATAGAATTTCGAGAACCCGACATACTCACTTATTTCATCTAAATTGATCGAATCCTCTATATGCTCGTCAATGTAATCAATTGCTTTTTGAAGATATTGTTTCATGTGCCCCTCCCTCGATTTGTACCATAACTTATTTTATCGCAGGAAAAGATTCCATATAGGACAAATCGTGCTGAATTTTCAATCTTGATTTCAAAATAATCCGGCACAAAGCATTGACTCTATTTGATAAATTCTTTCCCACCCATATACATCTGAAGTGGCTTTGGAATTCGAACTGATCCATCTTCTTGAAGATTGTTTTCTAGGAATGCTATAAGCATTCGAGGTGGAGCAACTACAGTATTGTTGAGGGTATGTGGAAAATAATTGCCTTGTTCTTTGTTTCTTACACGGATTCCTAGTCTTCTTGATTGTGCATCACCAAGATTAGAGCAGCTGCCAACTTCGAAGTATTTCTGTTGGCGAGGTGACCATGCCTCGACGTCAATACTTTTTACTTTGAGATCTGCAAGGTCTCCAGAGCAGCATTCCAGTGCTCTTACTGGTATATCCAGCGTTCTAAAGAAGTCGATAGTATTATTGTATAATTTTTCAAACCACTCTGGACTTTCTTCGGGTTTACAGACGACAATCATCTCTTGTTTCTCAAATTGATGGATTCTATAAACGCCTCGTTCTTCTATACCGTGGGCTCCAACCTCTTTTCTGAAGCATGGTGAATAACTGGTCATTGCTTGTGGTAATTCATCTTCATCGATCATTGTATCAATGAACTTGCCAATCATAGAGTGTTCAGATGTACCAATAAGATAAAGGTCTTCTCCCTCGATTTTATACATCATATTTTCCATTTCAGTGAAACTCATCACACCTGTAACCACTTCACTACGAATCATAACCGGTGGTATATAATATTCAAAACCTCTATCAATCATAAAGTCTCTAGCATAAGATAAAATACCCGAGTGTAAGCGTGCAATATCGCCTCTTAGGTAATAGAAACCATTACCACTGGTTTTACGTGCACTCTCCAAATCAATTCCACGAAGTTTTTCCATTATTTCCACATGGTAAGGGACTTCAAAAGCAGGCACCATTGGATCACCAAAACGCCCTACTTCGACATTTTCACTGTCATCTTTACCGATTGGGACAGATTCGTCGATGATATTTGGGATTAAAAGCAATCTTTCTCTGATCATTACGCTAAGCTCTTCTTCTCTCACTTCTAGTGTTTCGAGCTCTTTATTGATTTCTAGTACTTTAAGTTTTGTCTGCTCAGCTTCATCTTTCATCCCTTTTGACATGTAACCGCCAATTTCTTTGCTGATGGCATTGCGAAGACCTCTTAATTCATCACCTCTAGTTTTTGCTGCTCTGAACTCATCGTCCAACTCAACCACCTCATCAACCATGGCAAGTTTGTGATTCTGGAATTTTTTATTGATGTTATCTTTAATAACTTCAGGATCAGTTCTAAATAATTTAATATCTAACATGTTGCTCCTCCTTTAAATCATTTTTACGCATCCTCACATCAAAATGGTATGCCATCCTCGTCATCCATTAAACTATTGATCTCAGTTAATTCCTCATTGCGATGTTCAACCGACATCTGATCAACCCAATCTTCCTCAACATAGACCATACCGTTTCGACCTTCCACCTTACGGTTTGGACCAGCTTTATATAGCTCACAGTTTAGCGGTCCATAACAGAAAGTCTCGAATCTATATTCTCTCCTACCTCTAGGATTCCAGTTGTCAATAATGATCTCAACGGGCATCCGTGCGCCCAATATGCAGCTGCTACACTTGCTCTCGTAGGTTCTTGCAGACAACCTTCGGTGTCCTCTTTCTCTATAGATTTCAAGCTCCGGTGGCACCAATTTCCAAGGTGGTGATGAACTGTCAATCACACCTTGTGAGATGACTTTTAATTTTGACACCTTATAGTACTCAACTGGTTCCAGATCTGGATCTGGAACGGGTAAGCACTCTCCAGAGATGACATCGTTTACTTTGAATTGGTGCTTGGCATGAGCCGCTTTACCAATCCCAACAATGAATATGTTCTCATCAGTGCTATCAGGCACTACTGTATTAGGACGATCAATCTTTCCGTCTAACTTAATGGCAAAGCCAAGGTATGTATGAGAGACTTCATCAAATGACCTTGTCAAACGAATACGAGGTTGAATCGAGATTATAGTTCCTTCGAAAGTTAACTTATCCATACTGGTTGCTGCCCTCCTCTAACCTCTTCTGTTGTACATCACAAAAACGATTACATTCAATAAAATAGTAGTCAAAAGAAAAAATAGTGAAACATAAACTACAGCATTTATTGTATCCATTAACGCAGACCAATCTTCAATTAACACCAAATGTTTGCTGTAGATGATCTGAAAAAGCAAAGAAGTTGCACAGGCACCAAGACTCACAATTGACAGTAAAGCCCAATAGTTAT
>JAWSUW010000167.1:0-6861 GCA_033549245.1 Bacillota bacterium
TCATCTAAAAAAGCACCTGCTTTATGCGGGTGCTAATGATTTGATTTTTTCGGGACATTTTCAAAAGTGATTGACACATTTTTTTTAAGGGGAGAGCAGGGAAGGCAGGAAGTGCAGGAAAAGATATAGATCAAAGTCAAGACCTTATGTTTTTGCCTTTCCTGGCTTTCCTGTCTTTCCTGCTCTCCCTGCTCTCCCTGCTTCTCCCTGCTCATCAGGTACCAAAAAGCACCTGTCCCCAATTGGAATTTGCTTGTCTAGGGACTTTCCGGGTATCTACCAACTAATACTACTACAGGAGGCGGTCTTATGAAAATTATTGTGGCTTTTACTTTTGTGCTCATGATTATGATGAATTCACTTGCGAATATCCTGCCGATCAACGGAGTCGGGACAGGACAAGTTTCCGATGCTTATGGCAATTTGTTCGCACCCGCGGGGATTACATTTGCAATCTGGGGTGTGATCTATTTGCTTTTAGGAGTATTTACGGTCTATCAGTTTAAAAAAGATAGTAATGATGTAAAACGTGAAGCTGTGCTGATACAGATCAGACTTTGGTTTGCCGCGTCATCAGTGGCCAACACACTGTGGATTCTGGCTTGGCATTATGATTTTATCGGTGTTTCACTTGCACTTATGGTTTTTATTTTGGCATCACTGATTCGAATTGCTCTGGTGATTCGCGCTGCTGGTTTTGAAGGAAAGGACCTGCTTTTGGTCAAAGTACCGTTTGGGGTGTATTTCGGTTGGATCACGGTAGCGACTATTGCAAATGTGACGACCTATCTCGTCAGCATCGGCTGGGATGCTTTTGGAGTTCGGGAGGATATTTGGACTGCGGGAATAATCATTGTGGGGCTAGCGATTGGAGCGCGTGCGACGACTTGGTTCAAGGATGTACCCTATGGTCTGGTAATCATGTGGGCTTATCTCGGGATACTCCTGAAACATATGTCTGAGGACGGATTTGCAGGACAATACATGCGCGTGATTCTGGTGACACTGTTTTCACTTTTGATTATGGCGGTATTCATTTACAAAGTAATTTACGATACTCGTCATAAAAGTATATTACGTGGCACGAAATGATGGTATAATATCTCGAGATAAGTCACATATTTTGAGAGGACAACCATGGGTATTTTGGGCAATTATGTTGGCGAGATAGCGGCACTTGCGACAGCACTATGCTGGGCAGTGACTGCGACATCGTTTGAGGACGCCGGTAAAAAGATCGGCTCCATGAATTTAAATTTGATGCGTCTCTTGCTTGGAATGGTGTTTTTATCACTGTTCACGTTGGTGACGCGGGGATATTTATTTCCTACTGACGCAACACCTTCAGGATGGTTTTGGCTATTGACGTCGGGTTTCGTTGGAATTGTTATTGGAGATTTGCTTTTATTTGAAGCTTTTGTAAGAATTGGATCCAGAATTTCAATGCTGATCTACGCCAGTGTACCACCACTCAGTGGTATCATGGCTTATATCTTTCTGGGCGAGGCTATGACGCTGCTCCAGATTATTGGTATGATGGTGACGCTCACAGGTATCGCCTCAGTAATCCTTGTGAAGAACAAAGACAGCAAGAAAATGAGTTTTTCCCACCCTATATCCGGAATTTTACTCGCATTTGGTGGAGCTTTTGGACAGGCTGCGGGTTATATCCTCGGCAAGTTCGGAATGGCGGACTATGATGCGTTTTCATCGACACAGATTCGTCTCATCGCAGGCATAATCGGATTTGCGATTCTGTTTACCATTCGTGGGCATTGGCCGAAATTCAAATCGGCATTCAAACGTAAAGATGCGCTTCTATCGCTTAGTCTCGGCTCATTTTTCGGACCGTTTTTAGGCATTTCCCTATCGCTTTATGCGGTACAGAGAATCAACCCTGGCGTGGCTTCTACACTTACGTCAATCACACCGATTCTCCTCATACCATACGCCTATTTCTTCAAAAAGGAGCATGTGTATTTCAAAGAAATCATGGGGACTTTGCTCGCTCTATCAGGGATTGCAATCATGTTCATGTAAGCACAGGTATACTGTATCAAAAAAGCTGTCACACACAAATGTGACAGCTTTTTTTCGTTGATCTTACCGCCATTTGCGTACCTGGTACGCAAATGGCGGTAAGATATTTCAGTCATTTTCATACGATACGATTTCTTCCTGCAAGTTTCGCTTTGTATAAATTGTCATCTGCTAAAACAATGGTTGATTCAACACTGTCATCCTTCACAGCAGCGATTCCTGCAGAGATCGTCACTTTGATTTCGGATTCACCTGTGGTTAGATCTTCGACACTGGTTCGGCATCGTTCAATAATGTTGTGAGCATCTTCTGTGACTGTTTGTGGCATGATAATCAGGAACTCCTCTCCACCATATCGTCCTACTATATCCGATTCTCTGACACATTTTTTTAATGTTTGCGCTACACCAATTAAGACATTGTCCCCTTCGAGATGACCATAGGTGTCATTGACCTTTTTGAAATGATCAATATCGAGAATGGCTACTGATAGATTGTTCTTATATCTTTTGTAGACCGACAACTCGTGTTCAAAAAGTCTTAAAAGTTCTCTTCTGTTGATTAGATTCGTAAGCAGATCTGTGGTAGCCATCTGCTCGAGTTCAAGAGTTCTCTCCTTCACTTTAAGTTCCAGATTTTTGTTCAAGCTTGCAAGTTCCTCGTTTTTTTGATGGATGGTCTGAACCATCGTCGATAGAGTCGTAGACATATCGTTGAACGAACGGATCAGTTTGCCGATGGCATCGGTTCTAACAACTGTTATCTGTTGTCCAAAATTGCCTTTTGAGAGGCCATCGATTTCACTTGCAATTCTACCGAGAGGTTTGCTGATCCATCTTACAAATAGGAACAATACCACAATCAGAAGAATCAAGGAAATCACAAAGGTTTCCTTAAGTTGGCCCGATAAAACGTTGAGACCGGCTGAATAATCACTTTCCGGGATTGCAATTCCTAGATACCATGACTTTTCATCATTGATCGGATACCTGTAGACTCCCAGATAATAATTCGTACTATCGATAGTTTGTCGATTCAGCCATTCACCTGGCTGGATGTTCTCGAAAAGTATCTTAAACATAACGTCGTCCGAATTGAACGGTGTTTTTCTTATTTGAACGCCATCCTCCATCAAAAAAGGGTGTTCTGTACCGGTATCCACAATGAGATTTCCATCAGATTCAAATAAATACAATCGTGTATTTTCGCTGACCGGCAATGTTTTGAAGGTGCTCGTGATTTCATCGAGCAAAATGTCAGCACCAAAAACACCCAATTTGTTCCCCGAGTCATCAAAATAGGGATATGATGTGCTGACAGCAAGTACAGGATCTTGGGCACCTCCATAGACATCCGTCCAGTAGACTTCACCCAATTGGTCCGCCTGGGTATACCAATCCTTTGAATGCACATCAAAATCTTCAACTGTTCTCAATAGGATGAGCGCTCCCTCAACGTCAGTTGTATGTACAAGAAATGGTCCTTTTTTCATATCAAGGGTAAAGGACAATCTGGTTTCGTTGCCACTAAGACCTGAAGACGTTATTCCACCGGCCTCATTTGCATAATAGGCAAAATCTATGTTTGAATTCGTTTTGGCTTGCTCCAAAAAATACTGCCCCAACTCAAGTGGAGCATTTAAATCTATGAGTCCGCTTTCGGCTAACCCCGCATTGAATTTGTTGACAGTTACAGCTTCCGCCAAATACTTGTCCAGCACATTGAACAGTTCAATTTTGTTGTTGTGTTGAAGCTCGTTCACAGTACTATCCAGTACTTTGTATCCATAATCTGTTGATTGTGTATACACAGAAATCGAGGTGATGATGATAATTAATGCAATTGGGAAAACCAAAGCTTGCCAGATCTCTAAATTTCGAAAAAATCTCATTTGTAAGCCTCCCTCAGATGTACAATACTCTATGTTTCATTCTATCATTTAATATTGTTCATCTACAAGCACAATAACGAATAAAAGGACGATTTGGTTTTGAATCGTCCCTTCATTTTCTTACTATTCAGTTCCCACACTTTCTGCGACTTTCAGAATCGTAGCGACATCTTCCTCACCATGGACGACATAACTGTACTGGTCATCGTGCCAATAGACGATGACAAGCCCCTGATTGTCAATCAGGATGCCTTCGTTGCCATTTACTGTGATCTCCTTTACCGTTCCGCCTTCTGAGTTCAGCTGATACTCAGCGTCCACACTCGACCTGCTGAAGGCAATGGTTTTGCCCTCTGAATCAATAAATTCCAAAACTTTCATTGTTCCAAACTCGCGAATTTCATTGAAAGCATAGCCATCAGGAATATAGGACGGATGATGCCCAGTCTCCCAGTCTTCAGGAGTTGCTGTGATCCCCATGGATGATGCATCGTTGTCCACCGATACCGCAGTGAAACGTTCCTTGGTGTCAATGACGAGGTTCAAGAGGCGGACGCGAAATGCATCGGAACTCATGGTCGCAGTGACTGTGATTAGTCCTATGACGACGGATGCAACAAGCACGCGCTTCATGAGCACCACTACTTTTGTTCTCCATGAGAACCTGCGCTGACCACTTATGTAATTTTCGTGAAAATTCTCAAACCATACATTCAAAGTTGCTGGGATTTCAATGCCTTCATTCGCTGCGAGCAATCGGTCGGTCTCCTCACAAATGTTTTCAGCGTGCTCGTATGCAATGTTGTAAAGGAAAATCTCCCTCAGTTTATTTTCATGTACAGTTTTTTCGTTTGGTGTGTTCATTAATTTCGTCACTCTCCTATTGTTTCAAGTTCCATTTTATCCAGGATTTTTTTAATGGCCTTCAGCGCTCGATGTATGCTCACATTCACGTGCCCAGGCGTCATGCCAAGGACTTCCGATATTTCAGATGCGGACATTTGATGATAATACCTCAGGGTGAGTATGTCGGCATAAGGTCTGTGAATCGCATCAAGCGCTGTTGCAAGCATCTTCCCCAGTTCCAGCTTCAGAATATAGGCGTCCAGACCGTCTAAATCGATAGCTTCTGTAGTGATGTCCTCGATGTGCTCTTTTGAAAAATGAACGGTTTTTTTCATTTGTTTTATGGCATCCAAACTGAGGTTCCTTACTGTAATAACGATGTAAGCCCTTGATTTGTTACAGTAAAGGTCAGAAATTTTATCGAGATTTCGAGTAAGTTTGATAATCGCGCTTTGCACGACATCTTCTGCTTCATGATGATTGTTTAAAATTGCATAGGCCGTAATGTACATATCTCTATGATAAAGATTGTATAACGTTTCGATTTGATCTCTTTTATCTGGATCTCCGATGTATGTCAATAATAGGATCACTTTATTCTCCTTTTAGTCGTTGTGAATTTATCATATCAAAATATCCAAGGCCTGGACACCCGTATCCATAAGTGGTCACAAGAAAAAAGACCAAATCTTATGGATTTGATCTTAAGTGACAAACATTTGATCCTCTCTTACAAAAACTTCTTGAGACACTCTGGAATCTCACCATTGTAACTGAGTGTGATCTCAAAGTACACGTTGTGTTTTGCTGCGAGAAGATTGATTTTATCCAGCCATACGCAAATTTCTTCAGGAGTCATGATGTAAAGGTTCAATATGCCATCGAGGTAGATTTTCTCTATGTCATAGTTGCTGCCCATGAGGCCATAAAGGAAAGCGATGAACTCGTTTGAGGAGTTTACTGGAAACTCGGATATATTGATGTATCTAATGTCGTGATTCAATTCGAGGAGACTTTCGTTGGATTCGTTGATAAATACGATATTGCCCTTCAGATCTCTGAGTGCTGCATTTGCATGATCGATTATTTCCTTCGTTTTGCCTTCTCCGGTTTTGCCAATCAATAATTTTGTCATCAAATACCTCCTATGAAATTAAATACTGTAATATATAATTCTACATAACTTTTGGATATCCTTTAAAATTGTCAGAATATTTTTAATAAATCATCCTAACAATTATGATATACCCTATCAGATTGGCAAGAAACAACAACCCATAAACAAACTTCATGCCAAGATTGTAGGGATGCCATTTGGAATATCTAGGATTGTATTCGATGTCACCGCTTGAGCGATCGGGATTATGATAAGCCATATCGGCACTGACTCTTTGCATACCCCTGAAGAACCCATAAGTGTTGAAAACCGTTCCGACAAAAAAGGTCAGCCAGATCACTCCCCAAACGAAAAAGTGACTTTCATAATCGCTTGCCTTATACCAGAAAAATGCTTGCACCGCTACCAATAGTAATAGCGCTTTTAACACTCCAAGCCGTCTTAACACTCCAGATTTCTTCATGCTGATCCCCTTTCGTAACTTTTAGTAAATTAAATGTTCATATCAATGAATTTTTGCTTATATGGTCCATAAACCAGTTTACGGCCAATCACATAGACCACCAAAAGTAAAACGGTGAATATGCCGAGCATCCACCTGGATGACAAATCCGGAACCAATTTGAATAGACCATAACCAAGTCCTCCGAGCACAATTCTGGAAATTAGTGAAATCATGATATTGAGGTTGTTTTTTACCGCAGCCGTCGGGTTGGACCAGTTGAGGTATGGCCTTTCAATGTTGATGATCAGATCGATGGTGGCAAAACATACGATGGCAGCTGCTGATGCCACAAGTGCCAATACGATGTCGATTATACCAAGTGGTAAGATCCAGAACGTAGCAAGCGCAAGTGCTGCTGTCGCAAAACCATTGATCAGAATGGTCGTTTGAATTCTGGCACTGATGTTTTCTTCTGCAGAGATCGGGAGTACCCTAGTTTCCCAGAATGCCTTGCCCTCACGG
>JAWSUW010000168.1:0-6841 GCA_033549245.1 Bacillota bacterium
CTAATGAATTTTTTGCTAAATTGGAAGGATTGTCCAAACATCCTACAACAGCTATGCCAAGCCCCAATTACTTTTTGGAGCTCTTTGAGTCTGCAGTGGAAAAGGGATATAGCGAAATCTTGTGCATCTGTATGTCCAGTGGAACGAGTGGATCTTATCAATCCGCGGAAATAGCTAAGACTATGTTTTTTGAGATTGAACAATACAAGGATTTTCCACTTCATGTTGTAGATTCTAAGTCCATGAGTCACGGTAGTGGTTGGATGATCATAAAGTGTATCAAATTGATGGAGAAAGGGTTCACATTTGATGAGTTGGTAGATTTTTGTGAAACTTACAAAACTCATATCAAACATTTCCTATCTGTAGACGATTTGAATCACCTGCTTAGAAGTGGTCGTTTGACAAATGGAAGTGCATTCATTGGAAAACTCCTTAAAATCAAACCGATTATGTCTATGCGTGATGGAAAAGGGGCGATTGTTGCCAAAGAAAGAGGTAGAAAAAACGTTCTTGACCATTACGTCAAGGAATATAATACCAGAGTTGATGAGGAGCTGTCTGATTTTGTGATTATCGGGTACACATCAGATTATCAATATGCTCAAAATCTGGAACTGAAGATGAGAAATGAAACAAGTTTCAAAGGTGAGATTTATCTCATGCAAATGGGTGTTTCAGTCGGTACTCATGTCGGTCTGGGCGGACTTTCCATGTTCTTCCTTGAAAAAGATAGAAAACATGATGGTCTATTAGTCAACGAATTGAATCAAATCAACGAGAAGCGTAAAAAACTTATAGATAAAATCAGAAAAAGCGATTGATTCATCAATCGCTTTTGTTAAGATTATTTAATAAATAATGGATTTTCCTTAAATGTGAAGATGATATTTGGTATAATGAAGGATAAGCGAGGAAAAACGATGAAAAACAACGCCAGAAGATTGGCCCTGAAAATACTCAAACAAATTGAAATGGAAGACCAGTTCTCCCACATCACGATAAAGGAAATGTTGAAATCCAGCGAAGTGACTGATATTGATAGACGCTTTATAACCAACATCGTATATGGGGTACTTGAAAATAAACTGTTATTGGATTATTATATCAGGAAGTTGTCTACAGTAAGATATGGTAAAATCAACAAGGAAATCCTGAATATTCTAAGAATGGGACTTTACCAGATCAAGTTCATGTCCAAAGTACCAGATTCGGCAGCGGTCAATGAAAGCGTGAAACTCGCAAAAAAATTCTCTCCCCAATACAGTGGATACGTCAATGGCATTTTGAGGTCATTCATTCGTATGGCAGGTAATATCGAATTACCTGATCGCAATAAACATTTGGTTGAACATCTTAGCATCTCATATTCCCATCCGGAATGGTTGGTGGAAAAATGGCTGAATGAATTTGGCGAAGAGTTTACTGAATCTCTTCTTAAATCGAATAATGAAACTCCAAAACTATGGTTACGGGTGAATACGCTTAAAATTCAAAGAGATGAATTCATTGATCGTCTTGAAGCCGAAGGTATTAAGGTGTTTCCATCAGAGTGGATGGAAGATGCTGTGATGGTGGAAAATTTGAATGAACATTCCATTGATTCTTTAGTGGGTTTCAATGAAGGCTGGTTTCAAGTTCAAGATATCAGTTCCATGTGTGTTTCCAAGATATCAAATGTAAAACCGGGGGACACTGTAGTTGATGTCTGCGCCGCACCTGGTGGTAAAACTACCCATATGGCTCAACTCATGGATAATACCGGTCAAATTATTGCGAGAGATCTGCATCCTCAGAAGTTAAAGCTGATTGAGGAATCAGCCGAGAGATTAGGAATCAATATCATCAAGACTGAAGTTTTTGATGCGACACATTTTGATGTGTCACTTAAATATTTAGCTGATATCGTACTTGTAGATGCACCTTGCTCAGGATTTGGCATAATAAGACGTAAACCCGATATCAAATATAACAAATCAATTGAAGATTTGAACTCACTTACGGAAATTCAGTATAAGATTTTAGAGACGTCATCTGAATATGTGAAATCAGGTGGAACTTTGATTTACAGTACTTGTACCATCAACGCTGATGAAAACATCAAAATGGTGGAGAGGTTTTTATCACATCATGCGCATTTCAAATTGATGAAGATTTCAGATATGCCTGGTGTGGAGTCAAACGGCACCATTATGCTTTTTCCGAATGTCAATCAAACAGATGGCTTTTTTATAGCAAAAATGACTAAAGATGAATAAGAGGTAGATATGAGAGTATCAGGTTTAACCGATAAAGGCATCAAAAGGAATAATAATGAAGATTATTATTTGATCAGTGACCATGCGAAGGTATTTGTTGTCGCAGATGGTATGGGAGGCTATAAAGCCGGAGAAATTGCTTCTGAAATTGCATCGAAAGCAATTATTGGAAACATTGAAGATAGAATCTTGAGTGGTACATTCGATTTTGGATATGACATTGAAGAAATATTGATGTATGCGAGCAATGAGATACTTGCTTATGTTGAAAATAATCCAGATTGCAAAGGGATGGGGACAACGGTTGTGGTGGCCCATTTAAAAGATAATATCCTTTATATTGCCAATGTTGGTGACAGTAGATGTTATGCTATCACCGAAAACAATGTCACACAACTGACCAAGGATCATTCTTTGGTGGCGGAACTCGTTAAAATTGGAAGCATCAGTGCGGAGGAAGCAGAAATGCATCCTGACAAAAATATCATCACCAGTGCACTCGGAGTGGACAGTAAATTCGAAATCTATAAATCAAGTTATGATATAAATGATTACAAATATATCTTGATCTGTTCAGATGGGCTATCGAATATGGTGACGACAGATGAAATACTGAGCATTTTTAAAAATCACGATTTTGATGAGGTATCAGAATTATTAGTCCAAAGTGCGAACCAAAACGGTGGAAAAGACAATATCACCGTTGTTTGCATTGAACTATAAGGAGGGCCCAAATGACGCAGATCATAGGGAGTATACTGAGTAACAGATATGAAATAATAGAAGTGCTCGGTACCGGTGGCATGGCTACTGTATATAAAGGCAAAGACTTGATTCTCAATCGAATGGTTGCTGTCAAGATATTGAAGACAGAATTCAATTCCGATGAAGAGTTTGTCAATAAATTTAAAAAAGAATCACAAGCGGCGGCGAAGCTTTCACATCCCAATATAGTCAATATTTTTGATGTGGGATTCAGCGATGACCATCATTATATTGTCATGGAGCTTGTAAGTGGAAATACGCTTAAAGATTATTTGGTCCATATGCAAGGTTTCATGCGCGAAGAGGCTATCATCAACATTGTTATGCAGGTTGCTTCCGCGCTTACAGAAGCCCATCATAAAGATATCATCCATCGGGATATCAAATCTCAAAATATTCTTGTAAGTGAAAATGGGAGCATCAAAGTTGCCGATTTTGGTATTGCCAGAGCTGCAACGACATCCACGCTTGTCAATACAAAGGAAATTATCGGATCTGTTCATTATGCCTCTCCAGAGCAAGCGAGAGGTGGCTATGTGGATGCCCGAAGTGATATATACTCACTTGGAATAATGATGTATGAACTGGCCACAAAAGAATTGCCATTTGAGGGAGATACTCCAGTTACCGTGGCTCTCAAGCAAATCAAAGATGAATTGCCGAATCCTCAAGAAGTGAATAGAAGCATCAGCGAGGGCTTGGCTTCGATCATAAAGAAAGCTACAGAGAAGAATCCTGCAGATCGTTACCAGGATATGGTGGCTTTTATTGATGACCTTAAAATGTTGAAGTCCGATAAGGATTTCTTGGCAAATAGTTTCAACCGTACCAATCAGGAGACAGCAGTACTACCAAAAATCACAGAAGATCAGCTTATGCGTTATAAAACAACCAAGGTAGCAGATAAGAAAATCAATCAAGTTCCCGATGAACATAAACCAACACGTCTCAATATTACTCTTGTAGTATTGGCAGCTCTTGTTATGGCCATTATGGTATTTGGCATTTTTGCACTCAATCAGTTCAAGAACATTTTCGATGTGGACCTTGTACCGGTTCCAAGTGTAGTTGGAATGCCAGTAGATGAAGCAGTTAGAGCGATGACTGATGTCGGACTTCTTGCTGATGTGACTGAAAGAAGATTTAATGATGATGTAGAAGCGGATCACATTATTTCACAGTCTTATCCAGAAGGAGAAGAATTGAAAGAAGGATTCACTGTCAAACTTGTTGTCAGTAACGGCGGAATTCAATCACTGATTCCAAATGTAAAGCAACAGACTTTGAGTAAAGCCAGAGTGATGATTGAAGTGGAAGGATTTGAAGTCGGGGAAATCACTTATGAATTCAATGATTTTCCAGAAGATATGATTATTGATCAAACCCCGAAATCGGGTATAAAAATGGATGAGGGTACCGTTATAGATTTGGTCGTCAGCAGAGGTCCTGAAGTCAAGACTTTCATAGTGCCTTCAGTAATTGGAATGACCATACGCGAAGCTGAAGTGACACTCAATCAATTGGGGCTTAAATTAGGCTCGATTTCATATGAACTGAATGACGGGACCGAAAAAGGTAGAATCATCACCCAAGAGTATTTGGGTACTGAGGTCAATCAAGGTACAGAAATACCAGTCATTGTCAGCAACGGACCTGAAACAATCATTGAAGATCCAGTAGAACCGGAGGAGCCGGTTGGTACTGAAAGTGAACTCAGGTTGACCATACACCTTGAACTCGAAAAGTTTTCGGGTGATACAGAGACCATTAGAATAGAGATGCTTCAAAATGGTGTGAGCGAAGTGATATATGAAAATGTTCATTCCAAATCTGAAGGACCTGACATTGCTATACAAAAAACCATTACAGGTAGCGGTACTGCCACTATTTCAGTTTTCTATGGGTCTGTCAAAGGCTATGAACAAGAGATTGAATTTTAATTAAGGAAAGGTGTTTATGGATCACGGGATAATTTTTAAGGGTATTGGTGGATTTTACTATGTGAAATACAACCAATCCATGTATGAGTGCAAAGCAAGAGGGAAATTCAAGAATCAGAACAAATCACCAATGGTTGGAGATTTCGTTGAGATTTCAATCTTGGATGAAGTAGAAAAAAAAGGTATGATTGAAGAGCTTTTACCACGAAATACCGAACTGCTCAGACCTAGCGTTGCGAATGTAAATCAAGCAATTATCGTGTTTTCCATCAAAGATCCCATGCCCAATATCACATTGTTGGACAAGATGCTTGTCCTGGCTGAAAATGCAGGGCTTGATATTGTCATTTGTTTCAACAAAGGTGACCTGGATGCCAAATTGGATTTTGAGAGTGTCAGTGAGAATTATAAGAAAGCTGGATATCCAACCATTAAAACATGTGCGCTTTTGGGTGAGGGCATTGAAGAACTCAGTACTTATCTTGTAGATAAGATTTCGGTGTTTTCGGGTCCATCAGGTGTAGGCAAATCATCCATTTTAAATGCCATTGAAGAGAAGTTCGCTCTGAAAACCGGAACACTCAGTGAAAAAATCAAGCGTGGTAAACATACAACCAGACATTCGGAACTCTTGGATTTGGTCAACGGGGGGATCGTAGTGGATACTCCGGGATTCACTTCACTATCACTTGAGGAGATTGAACCCGAAATGCTGAAGCATTTCTTTCCTGAATTCAGAATTCTTGAAGAAATCTGTCGTTTTGACAATTGTCTTCATCTTAATGAGCCTGGATGCAGCGTCAAAGAGGCTGTGTCAGAGAAGAAACTTGCTGTGGAACGATATAATGCATATGTATATATTTATAAAGAAATAGATGATTTGAGGAGGAAAAATAAAAAATGGTAAAATTGGCACCTTCAATATTGTCTGCAGATTTCTCAAAGTTGCTTGAACAAGTCAAGGAAGTTGAGGCAGCAGGCGTTGAATACCTCCATATAGATGTTATGGATGGACATTTTGTACCGAACATCTCTTTTGGAGCACCAATCCTGAAATCCCTAAAGGGCAAAACTCATTTGTTTATGGATGTGCACCTCATGATCGAGAATCCAGACCAGTATATCTCTGATTTTGTAGATGCAGGTGCAGACCTTATAAATGTCCACATTGAGGCATGCAGACATATCCATAGAACGATTCAATATATCAAAAGTTTTGGTGTAAAGGCTGCAGTTGCGCTGAATCCCGGAACGCCTTTATCTTCAATTGAGGAAATTCTTCCAGAACTGGATATGGTCCTGATCATGTCGGTCAACCCTGGATTTGGAGGACAAAGTTATATTGAAAGCATGACTGAAAAAATTAAAAATCTTAAAGCTATGATTGATGACAAAGGACTCAAGTGTGAAATTCAAGTGGATGGCGGAATAAAACTCGACAACGTAAAAAAAGTTGTTGATGCGGGTGCGGGTATAATTGTTGCCGGATCAGCCATATTCAATACATCAAGTATTGATCAAACTGTCAAGGCGTTTAGAGCGGCCGTATGAAAATCGGTCTGATTGCGCTAAATGGGGTTTTAGGGCGACAGGAAGATATCTTGAGTCATTTGAGAAGATATTCTGAAAATCTTGACTTTGAATGGGTGATTGGCGTCGATGGAGGATTATCCATTTTGAAAGCCCTCAATATTGTTCCGTCACAGTTGGTAGGAGATTTTGACTCTGTGAATAGACTGGATGATTATCTTGAACTTTGGCCTGATGCCGTATGTGATAAGTTTCCCTCGGAAAAAGACGAAACTGATGCAGAACTTGCCATCGATCAAATGCAGAAGAAAAATGTTGATGAGGTGGTGATCATCGGCGGATTCGGTG
>JAWSUW010000169.1:0-5634 GCA_033549245.1 Bacillota bacterium
AAGGTCCTCCAGAGACTATTAGAGCCGGAATATTTTTATATTTATTTTTTAACGCATTGATAGCGATATCAAATTCATTGAATATGTAGTTTACAAAAATATTTTTAGTAAACTCTTTTTCAAAATGCTTTGTAGTTGCTTCATTCGTTAATTTCAATATTGAGTCATTCCGTACACTCGTAATAATTTGCTTATATAATTCAACATAGATATTTCTATAATTCATGTAACAGTAAACCACTTTGAATCTTGAATTTAGGTTGTTGTTCTCTAGAAATTTTATAAGTTCATCTGCAGTTGAATTGATAATATGAATATTCTCAAACATATTATTCTTTTTATTCAATAAATAATTTTCTATAAGTTCTTGTTCTGGCTCTATTACTATGATTGAATTTGATTTGTGAATCAACATTGATATATCCTTTAAATATTGACCTGTTCCCAATCCAAAAATGATAATTGTTGAATTTCTCAATTTAAAATTAATTTGCTTTAAGAACCGATTGATTTCATCTTTAGGTGAATAAGGAGAGGTTAACAAGTGATTGTTTACTTTAATGTAATTATTTTGTTCATTCTTTAAAAATTCTACTTTCATTTTTTACACCTCGGATATAATTGAATTGATTTACAAAGCAAACACAAATATTTAATTGAAAAAAGAGCCAAGGAAATCCTTGGCTCAATAAATCTTTACTACTAACGTAACAATTGAAGCACACCTTGAGGTTGTTGATTGGCTTGAGCCAACATTGCTTGAGCAGCTTGTTGTAAAATATTATTCTTTGTAAAGTTCATCATCTCTTTAGCCATGTCAACGTCTCTTATTCTTGATTCTGATGCTTGAAGGTTCTCAGCAGAAGTATCTAAATTCTTGATGGTATGTTCCAATCGATTTTGCACAGCTCCTAAATCAGATCTTTGTTTTGATACAGATGTAAGTGCTGTGTTAATAGTTGTAATATGCGCACTTAAAGCAGTAGCTGTAGTAGCTGCAGTACCAATTGCAGATCCAATACTAGATACACCCAATCCAGTAGCTGTCATATCAGCTATTTCAAAACTTATCAACTGTCCTGAATTCGCTCCAACTTGGAGTTTAACTGAATTAGCAGCACCTGACAAAGAGCCATCCAACAAAGTTTTAGTGTTAAACTCAGTAGTAGTTGCAATTCTAGAAATCTCAGCTTCAAGTTGAGTAACTTCTGCGCCGATTGCTACACGATCTTCATCAGCATTTGTATCATTCGCTGCTTGTACAGCAAGTTCTCTCATACGTTGAAGAATTGCGTGAGTTTCGTTAAGTGCTCCTTCTGCAGTTTGAATCAATGAAATACCATCTTGTGCATTTCTAGATGCTTTATCAAGACCTCTAATCTGCCCTCTCATTTTTTCAGAGATTGAAAGACCAGCAGCATCATCGCCAGCTCTATTGATTCTGTAACCTGATGATAATTTTTCAATTGATTTTGCGCCTGCATTGTTGTTGATACCAAGTTGTCTGTGTGTGTTCATTGCCATTAAGTTGTTATTGATTCTCATAATAAATCCTCCTTGAATTTTGTAAGATCAGAATCCTTTCTGATCCAAATGATTTATGGTTCACTTATAAGTCATCGGCCGCTGACCTAAAGTACCATCTAAATAGATTATCGGCGCAAAGTTAATTTACTTTAGCGTTTCTTCATTATTTTTTTTAATTTTTTCACTTAGTTTTGAAATTGATGTTTTAGAAGCGGTTGATTCCTTATTGGACTCCATAATTTTCTCGAAAATTTCATTGCGATGGATTTCAACATCTTTCGGAGCGTTGATTCCAATTTTAACTTTTCCCTCTTCAATGGCGATGATCTGAATTTCAATGTTACCATTGATGATAATGCTCTCATCCTTTTTTCTAGTCAAAATCAGCATATGCTATTCTCCTGACTTTTGTTTGAATAGTGGATGTTTCATTTCATCGTACTCTTTAAGTAAAACTTGCTTGCCAAGTTTATCTTTTAAGTTAATGACAATCGGAGCTGAGATATTGATAGTAGTCTGATCCACATCTTCAGGAATCGTCACTATGGAGTAAATCGCAATGTCATCCACTTGTTCTACTTTTGTAATTCCAATAAATTCGGCATCTTCATCAGATAGTTCAAAGTCGTAATCCACTAAGAACAAAAATGGATCTGTGACAATAAAAGCCAAATCATTGCTTTTCACTGACTGAAGATAAGAAAAGGGAAACTCAATATCTCCAGTTAATACTACTATGAACTCTTTTTCTTCCTCAAAACCCGGTATACCTTTCGGAAAATGAATAATGTCTTCTTTCTGAAATTCAATTTCGCCTAAATGTTCTGTATTCAATACCATTGAAAAGCCTCCTATACACTTTGATTGAATGGGGTGGATGTGTAACTTATACTAATGCTGGAATATTGCTTCATATAATAATCAATGCGCCAAGGTTGATAATCTATCTGAATAGGTTCAGCTTGTGATGAATTGACAACTTTTGCGGGAGTAAAATTATAACTAATTTGCCCCGATTGCACATTGATTTGAGGTCTTGCTACTGGACTGAATACCCCGCTAAATGATTTTTCAAACATTTCGAAGGCATTGTATCTCGCTTGATCGGGAATTGGGTCATAACCAGTATGAATATTAAGCCATTCATTGCCTTGGGAAACAATACGGTCAACTCCAGTATTCACAATCTGCCGGGCATATCCTACAGATTCCTGCATGAATGCGCGTATACCTTTCAATCCAAGTTCACCAAACGCTTCAGATTGATCAATGGACAACTTCGGTTTAACTGTGTTGATCTGTAAATTGCTTTTTTCCGTACGTAGATTAAGAATTTTTTTTGCATTGCCACTTTGTGTAAGCACTGCATTTTGAGAATCCCAACCAATGAGTGATTTTTGTGATGTAATTTGTAAAGACATCCTTGTCACCTCAAATCATATTTAACTAATAAAATCCACCAATGATGGTTGAATGACTTTTGAGCCGACCGACAGTGATGCTCTATAGATGTTTTCAAGATTTTTGAAATACATGATAGCTTCAGCCATATCTACATCTTGAACTTTGCTGAGTAAACCGGTGAAAGTGATTTCATTTTCTTCGACCCTGGACTTGATGAATTCTATTCGATTGGTTTTACCACCCATTTCACCCATTACAGAAATTACACGATCCAGATGTATATCCATTTTTCCAAGTGAGATCTGAATAACAGCATCATTACCAGTATTTAGTGCATCAACTAAATCTCTTATATCAACTATCATTTCACTTTCTGAACTGGAAATGTAATCCACACTGAATTGATGTGTCTTACCATCATTTGGTCCGACTACTGTAAAATCTAAATCATCGTTGACTGAAATAACTCCAGCTCCAAAATTTGCAGTAAGTTGATTATTTATTTCCAAGGCTAAATCCGCATTTGTATTAAAATTCTGGGTGACACCATCTCCAAAATTGATGTCCAAAACCACACGTTGATCATCAAGTTGTACAACCAGTTGATGAATTCCAGTTGTATTAACATAATCAGGAGTAAAATTACCTGATGATAAAATCTCAGTACTACCATCAACTCCATTTATGTTAGATATCATAACAATATTTGTCGATGTAATGTTTGGTGTAATAGTAGTACCTGCCCCAAATACATTCGATTGAATAACTAACTGGTCATTAGCGTCAAAATAGACATCAGCAACATCTGATAAAGTTCCAGTGCCTCCATCAGTAGCACTCTTAATTGCATCAATCAATCTTGTTTTGTTCATCGGATTAACTGCTGATGAATCCAGAGCAGATGTGACAACAGAATAATCTGCTCCACCAATATTGAACTCTAAAGTGTCTAATGTAAAATCCAGTGTCGAGTCAACAGTAGCCGTAAATGTACTTTTGGTCGCTTTATCAGTGGTGACAGAACTATTAGTAATCATAGTGCTGAAAAAATTGTTGTTTGGAATCGCACCAAATATGTCTACCGGATGTGTTCCGATATTCAGAGTAGTACCCACTGATACTTCGTACTCAACTGTTCGTTTTGCTGTAAGTCTTTCAGATGTCATTTCAATATTGTACGTTCCATCGGGATTAAACAGTTTTTCATTGGTCTGAAGACCCGAAAATACATAACGTCCTGCATTGGTTGAATTTCCTACCGTGATCACTTCATTCATCATTTGCTCTACTTCAAGTGCTATTTTCTGTCGATCGTCTGTAGTATTTGTTCCATTGGCCGCTTGAACCGTGAGTTCTCTTACTCGTTGTAAAACGTCCTTCAGACCATGCATAGAACTCTCAGACACCTCAAGCCATCCAAGCGAATCATCAATATTCTTCTTATATTGCTGTGCTTCCCTTATATCCGTCTTGTACTTGAGCACCTGAGTGATGCCTACCGGATCGTCAGAAGGTCTATGAATTTTCTTACCCGAAGAAAGCTCAGTTTGACGCTGAGCCATTTGTACCAAATTGTTGTTGGCGTTCCAGAGCATGTCTTTGACGAGCATGTTATTGGTAATGCGCATAATATCACTCCTCTAAATCTATCTGCCACCTGTGCCAAGTCTGTTGACGATGAGGTCGAGCATTTCATCGAAGACGTTGACCATACGGGCATTAGCGTTGTAAGCGGTTTGGAATTTGATCATGTTCGCCATTTCCTCATCGAGGGAGACGCCCATGATAGAATCTCTGGCACTGCTGTATTCTTTGGTCAATAGTTCCTGATTACGTGCCACACGGTTGGCTTCAGCCGCATCGACTCCAAGGTTGGAAACGAGCGATTTCATGAAATCCTCAGGTGCGCCCCATTCATAGAGCTGCACGTCGTGACGCGTTTCAATCATCTTTAAGATATTGCTACCGTCACCAGGAGTGTCTTCCACTCGTGATGCCGCTGCAATTTTGTTAAGATCCTCTAAATCCCTGGCTATAGTCATACGTGAAGCTTTCATCTGGTCCACCACATAATAGTGGCCGTCGATGATTCTCACAGCTTTGCTGTTGTATTCGGGATTGTTCGCGAGAATTTTCTCAATGTTGGATGCGATCTTGTCACGCTGTTGATCAGCTGGAAGAGCATCCACACCATCCATGACGGATGAGGTAACGTCCGCTGGAGGTCCATCGTTGAGGCCTCTTGTCATCAAATATTCTTTGTATTCTTGAGTGGACATGTTGTCCATTGTGAACATGTAGTATCCGGTGCTGCCATTAAGGCCATAACCATCTTCATGGATGTTGTTCATGGTTGCGGAGAAGGTATCTACGAACTCGTTGAGTTTTTCAGTATAGTAAGGAATACCTTTTTTGTCGCCGAGCATATTGTCACGAACATCCATCAGACCTTTGATCTTGCCGGTTGAAAAGTTGATCTTGTTGCCATTGGTCCACTGTACGTCCATGATGGCATTTGAATCGTCTTCGTTAAGTTTAGTCGTTCTAGGAACGAGTTCAAAACTGTCACTTCTGAAGTGGGCGACGAGTTGTTGTCCACCGACAAGCACAAAGAAACGGTTTTGAGCATCTTCATAATAATCCACTTTTACAAGTGTGGAAAGTTTATCAACGAGCAACTCACGCTGGTCACGAAGGTCGTTG
>JAWSUW010000169.1:5644-6838 GCA_033549245.1 Bacillota bacterium
CCTTCGAGTTCCGCCTTGTAAATCGTCTCGTTGAGTGTCGCAATCTGTTTTGCTATATCATTGGCTTCTTTAACCGAGGTTTCGAATTGATAGTTCAGGTCTTTCTGTAGGTCTTTGAGCATGGTGGAAAGTCTCTGAACACCTTCTGACAGCGCAATGGAGGTTTGACGCACCAAAGTTCTTGCCGTGAGGTTTTCTGGATTCTTTTGGAGACTTTGCAGCGACTCATAGTATTTGTCGAGCAGTTCTGCGATGCTGGAATCAGAAGGTTCATTGAAGATGCCTTCAACTTCGGTGAGTACGCTTGCTCTCGCGTCCCATTCGCCTTGAACACTGGTTTCAGTTCTATATTTGTAATCGAGATAAGCGTCACGGACTTGCTTGACCGCGGTGACATCGACACCGACACCAATTGTGCCCAGACCACCCGGTAAAATTTGAGGGTCATACGCTTTGGTGTTCATGACTTGTCTGGAATATCCTTCGGTGTTGGCATTGGCGATATTGTGCGATACGATGCCGAGGGATCTTTGATTTGCAAAAAGACCTGATAATGAAGTTGTTAATCCTAAAAATCCTGCTGACATGGAATCCTCTCCTTATCTATACACGAGCATCGAAAATATTCTTACGTTCATAAGCATCATTGACGGCTTTTCTGTCGTACTTGCCACTGTCGTCGGAAACTTGGGTGAGCATACCGATGTTGAATTCGATGAGCTCGAGCTTGTCTTCAATCATGCGGTTGTTGAAACGGTTCTCATCTACTGTATTTTTAACGAGTACAATCAGTTCATCTTTAGCTGAGAGCACCTTTTTCCTTTCTTCCGGTAATAGAAACTGGGCCAGCTGGGTGACGTTGTCGATATGATCGATCTTGAGTTCCCTTAAAATCAGATCAAGGACTTTCTCCCTGAGTTCCTCAAGCTTAAAAAGCGTCACAACGAGTGCTTGCTCGTGTCCCGCTAAAGCTTCTAGATTCTCGATTTGGTTGCCTCTGATGGCTTCCCTTTTCTTTGTGGAGATTACGAGAATCTCCCTATATATTTCAGATTCCTTCTCAAGTGTAAGAATCAGCTGTTCAACACTTTTTGTCATAGCATTTACTCCTTATAATATCGAGTAGCTAGAAATTCGGATAATTAGTCCGAATTTCTTTGCTCTCACAGAACCGTGCTTACGTTTGCCGTACAC
>JAWSUW010000170.1:0-6795 GCA_033549245.1 Bacillota bacterium
TTCTTCTTTTTCTACTCATACTTATATCATAACTTATTTTTCAGAAATTGTGTCCAACTCTATGTGAACATTATATAGAATTTCAAAGTCTAGTGAATTCAGCAATAAGAGCATATAATGGTGAGCTTCATGCGGAGATTGATTTGACGGAGTTGAAGAAATTTAGAGAATACGTACTATCATTATGTGGCATTAATATGGGGTAGGTATTTTGATGAGTTACAAGGTATAAGTTAATTTACTATAATATTAACATAGTATTTATTTTCAATTAAATTGAAGTTTTATTCAACAAATTTCGTTTGTATTATTATAAGATGTTAGGTAGGAAGGCAGGTGTGTATGAAGAAATTTATCATTGTCATGATTTTAGTACTATTCACTTTAACCGCTTGTTCTCAAGGATTAGAGGTTGAGCCCAATCTTGAAATAACGGAAGTAGATGTGAACAATGAGGATGTGGAACTACTTCCTAGAGAAGAAGTCTTACTTAAATTTCTATCGAAGATGTATAGCATTAGTGATAATAGTGAGTACAAGATATATCTTGATAAGTTTGAGGAATATTTATTGGAAGAAAATATATCAAAATTAAGTTTTGGCTATGATGAAATATGTACTGATGACGGATTAGGTAATGTGCTTGGTAATAGATTACATATTTTCTATAGAGAAGCAGCCTTAGCTGGAGACTTTATAATGTCGATGATCAACACCGATTATACTCAGACATTCGACGAGAAAGCTGATGGTACTATTCTCAAGAAATATAGAACAGTAGGTTATGAATTTGTAGTAGAACTGCAAATTGAATATTCAGATGGAAAAATTGAATATATTGTTGAAGAGGGTTTTGTTAATTTAAAGAATATAGATGGTGAGTGGAAAGTAGATCTCTTTCGATTAAAAGAATTCAAGGAGTTCTGGTTGAATTTCACTATGCCTAACTAATCTGAGCAGGGGGGGAGCTATGATGATTAAAATTCTGACAAGTGGATTTCCTGATGGGTTTCCTGAAGAGTTTTGTAACCATATAAAAACATGTGTCAAATCGGGTATAAAGTTTGTTTTTGTCGCTTCTGAATTCAAATCCATTTATGACAAGAACGATTGGTATTGTGATCACTTTTTAAGTATGTTTTCTGATTGTGGTATTACTTTTGGTAGCGTAAATGTAATTGATAGCAGAATGACTAAAGAAGTTGCTCAGTCTACGGTTAGTGGTGCAGATGTTGTATGGCTCGCAGGAGGTGACACTCCAACGCAGTTTGCATATCTCGAATCTTATGGGCTGATACCATGTATAAGAGAACATGGAGGTGTTGTAATAGGCATGAGTGCAGGCTCAATCAACATGTCAAGAACGGCTGTATGTACATTAACTTGTGAACACAATGAACAGGAAATATATGAAGCGTTGGGATTAGTAGACTTCTCGGTTGAACCCCATTTTGACAAAGGCAATGTTACAGAAGAGCTGCTCTTACTTTCTGAGAAGTATCCATTGTATGGGATTTGTGATGATGGAGCAATTATTTGTACAGAGGGCAATACACGGTACTTAGGTGATGTATACTTAATTGATAACAGACAAGTGACTCGAGTTTGGTAAAATTTATAAAATCAATGTAAAGGAGACACATTGCCTTGGACAACAACAATTTTAGATCCATACTAAAAAATACTTACATAAAAGATCCCTGTAAAGTGCTCCCAAATGCATTTTGGAAGACCAATGAAAGGTTAAATCAGCTAGAATGTTCAGTTGGACTGACAGATACTAACGAGGTAATTCTTCAAGGATGGAATCAAAGTGGTCTCCATATCTTTTGGAATAAAAGTAGGGAAACTGAGAGTCGATTTTCCAATAGGGTTGAACAATCGGCTTTTGCAATAATTCATGATGATTATTTCCGCAAGATTAAACATGAAGTATTTCAAGTGATGAAACCATTTTTCCGAATAAAACATGAGTGTAATGAAATTGGTGATTACTGCCTAGATGAGCGCTTTACAATAATGAATGTTGACACTACAGTTGATCTCGAAAAGGTGTCAGACCTAATTGGCAAATGTTATGAAGATATTCATCCATCTGTTGATACGATCAGTCAATGGACTGAATATGACGTCTTCGAAGAGGACTTATGGATTTGGATTATTGAGAAAGAAACAAATAGTCCCATTGCACTTGGAATAGCTGAATTAGATTATAGCGTACCAGAGGGTTCACTTGAATGGATTCAGGTATTGCCAGGCTATCAAGGTAAAGGACTAGGGAAGATTCTTGTTTTGGAACTCTTGAAGAGAATGCACGGGAAAGTCGATTGTGTGACAGTCTCAGGAGAAGTAGATAATGAAACCAATCCGGAACGCCTATATAAGAGTTGTGGATTCAGTGGTGATGATATTTGGTGGTTGTTGAGAAAATAGTTTGAAAGGGATGCACTATGGAATCAAATAAAAAGCAAGTATGGTATCAGGAAGCGCGTTCATTAAAATACATTTTACATCGGCAAGCATGGCATATGCTTTCATTGTTGATTCTGGTTCCTATCACATGGTTTTTTGCAGCGCCATCACTGGACGGCAATTCATAGTTAGGCATTAAGGACAGTACTTGGTTTTGGTTCGCTGTAGGGGTACCTATTGTTCATCAGGTCATTGTCTGGATTGTTTTTCGTTTACAGCTAGGCTGGGTAACTCTTTCAAAAATATTTGGTGACTTTGACATATTGGTTTGGGGATTGCTTTTTATACCTCTACTTGTAGGGCGCGTTATTACTCTTGTGGGCCTCGCCAATGCAAATTCTAATACTCTTGGTTTTCCAGAACAAGTAGCAAAAGTACTAGCATTACCATTAATAATACTAGCGTTATATACGCTTTGGTCCGTTTTTAGATATTTTGGACTGACAAGAGCATTAGGGGGCGATCATTTTCGGATTTCATTTAGGGAAATGCCTTTAGTGAAGAAAGGAATCTTTAAGTGGAACAGCAACTCCATGTATTCATTTGCATTTCTATTGTTGTGGGCTATTGCGCTGCTGTTTGATTCTAAAGCGGCGCTAAATGTTGCAGTTTTCCAACATATTTATATTTGGGTACATTATTTTTGTACGGAGAAACCGGATATGGAAATGATTTATGGTACCAAAGGATAAAGGGATACAAGGAGGAAAGCTGGGATGGAAATCATAAAGTTAAATACTCAAAATAACTGTTTTGCAAAAGAAGCGGCACGTATATTTTATTGGGATGATAGAAATGCCAATCATGTTAATGAGCGTTTTTTTAAAGATGATAAAAATATTATGTATGTTGCAGTTGTTGAAGGTGAGGTTGTTGGTCAAATCTATGGTTACATTTTTGAGAGGTTTGATATGCCAAAGAAGCAGTTGTTTTTATATTCTATTGATGTGTTGAAATCATATCAGAAGAGGGGAATCGGAAAAGCTCTGGTTTATAAATTTCTAGATCATTTAAACACAGATGATTATCACAATGCTTTTGTATTAACGAACAAAGGTAATGTTTCAGCGATGAGTCTGTATAAAGCAACTGGTGGTAAACAAATCGTTTCAGACGAGGGAGAAGAGATATTATTTAAATGGATCCCCTCAATATAGAATAATGAGGTAGTATAATCATGGACGTTAATTCAAACAACTTCATCCAGGCATTACATAATAGAGACTTAGAAGCCTTAAGAAAAGTTACCAAAGCCGATTTGCATAATCATTTTGTCCTCGGGGGCTGCAGAGCTTTTATTAAAGAAAAGACTGGAGTAGATATTATTCCTTAAAAAGGGGTCATGCATTCAATGGAAGAAATGCATAAGTGGAATGATCAAAACTTAGGAGACAAATTCAATAATCTTGAAATGAGACAACTGTTAATTGATGCCACCGTTGTACAGGCAGTAAATGATGGCGTGAAAATACTGGAGATTGGTGAAGATGTATGGGGGCTAGATGCATATTTTCATGGCAATATTCAAAAGCTGATTGATAGTTTTAAGCAATCTCAAAAAGAGTATGGAAAAGAAATTGAACTACGTTTACAAATTGGTATGTCTCGTCATTGCAGCATTAGCTCACTTGAAAAGTGGTTGGAGCCCTTTTGGGATGAAAAGGCATTCTACTCGATTGATCTATATGGTGTAGAGCATGCTCAAGGGATTGGAAACTTCAAAAGTATTTATCGGAAAGCTAAATCAAAAGGACTGAAATTGAAAGCACATGTGGGTGAATGGGGAACAGCTGAAGACGTAAGAGAAGCAGTTGACGTCTTGGAACTGGACGAGGTCCAACACGGTATTGCTGCTGTTGAATCAAAAGAAGTCATGCATTATTTGAGAGATAATAAAATCAGACTGAATATCACTCCAACAAGCAATGTTATCCTAGGACGGGTAAAAAATCACTCGTTACATCCGATTAAAGAATTGTATCACTCAGGAATCGGCGTTACTATTAATTCTGATGATGTTCTTATCTTTGATAGCGGTGTAAGCAAAGAGTATTTAAGATTATATGAGAATGGAGTACTTTCAGAACATGAACTGGATGATATAAGGTTGAATGGTCTTAAGAATCTGGATTAAAGTGAAGTATATGAGGTGATCGGAATATGAAGAAGAGAAAAAACGCAATTTTTATAAGCACAGTTTTACTGATTGTAACAACTTGTTTTATTCTGCTCAATAGCAACTTTTTTCTTGGATCAATAAACAATTATGGAGAAACACATATTGAACTCAATTATTCTGATCAACCGAATGTTGATGAAATTAAAGCAATCATTAGCAAAAACTCAGATATGAAAGAAGATTCCATAGAATTTGATCATTCGAATGGGAATATGAACATCAAATTTGATGCGGTTGATCTGGAAGTAGTCGATTCTATTGAATTGATGATGAATGAAGAATTTGGAGATTCGATAAGAGTGATTAGCACTTCAATAATTGCTAAACCAACAAGAACATTTGCTTATTATTTAATTGTTATTGTGACAGCAACTTTATTTCTCGTGAGCATCTTGATGATCACAATTAATAGTAGTCTCATATTAAAGAGTAGAATTTTGAGGGCGAAATTATGAAGAAGTTTAAAGAGAACTACATCTTGAAGGATGCCGAAATACTTACAATAAGAACACCTGAACTAGGTGATGAACAAGATTTGATCGATCAAATGAAGTTGGTTGACAGTGAAACTAGATTCTTGGCACGTGAAGAAGGTGAATTCAGTTTTACACCAGAACAGGAAAGAGAATTCATAAAGAATTGTTTAGAGGATGAAAACCGACTTTTTTTGATTGCTGAGATAAAAGGAAGAATCGTAGGTAATTGTTCAGTTGGGCTGATTTCCAATAACAAGAGGTATTTGCATAGAGCGACAATGGGGATTGCGGTATGTAAGGAATATTGGAACAAAAGTATAGGTGGAAAGCTGATGCAAGAATGTATAAACTGGTGCAAAGAGAAAGGCTTAGAGCAACTAGAACTTGAAGTCGTCACACAAAATACTTGTGCAATCTCGATGTATAAAAAATTCGGATTTCAGATTCAAGGCATAAAAAAACATGCTTTAAAATATGGTGACGGTACATATGCGAATGAATTTCATATGATCTTGTTTTTAGAGAATGATCAAGAGCACTCCATGATCAATGGTGTGAATCACATCACATTTGCGGTATCAGATCTAGAGAAATCCTTGGAATTTTATGTGAATCTACTGGATCTTAGATTAGTGGGGAAATGGAATCATGGAGCGTATCTATTAGCAGGCAATCAGTGGATTGCTCTAAATGTTGATGGTAGTATAATTGAAGAAAGCAAATCAGATTATACACATGTTGCTTTTAATGTGTTGTCTACAGATTTTCATAAATTGAAGGATAAGCTCGAAGATGCGGGAGTTAAGTCATTTAGATTGAATTCATCAGAAGGAGAATCATTTTATTTTTTAGACCCGGATGGGCATAAACTTGAGTTACATTACAATAATCTAGAAGATCGATTGAAGTGGGCAAGAGAAAACGATTGGTCATCATTTGAGTTTCATTGAAAAAATAAAAGGTCTTCCCGTCTTTGACCAACAGCTTAAAATGGCTAAGATAACAGGTAATTTTAAACATGGAAATGAAAGGTGACGACCTATGGCCAAGTATATTCCAAATATGCTTTCTATCCTTAGGATTATATTGTCAGTGCTTTTGATTCCACTTTATCCTGTTGTTTATTTTTTCATCATTGTTTATTTAACAATTGGCGTGACGGATGTTCTTGATGGACTCATTGCAAGAAAGTTTGGATATGTAAGTGACTTTGGGGCAAAATTGGATTCAATTGCAGATTTTATATTTTATTCAATATATTTGCTCCTATTTCTAAAATTGTTTTCTTCAGCTTTTGACTCTTCTATTCAAGTGCTATTCATGTTGATCGTAACTATTAGATTCTCCAATATGATATTGACTAAACTGAAGTATAAGAAGATTGTTTTTGTCCATACAATTGCCAATAAACTTACAGGATTACTGGTGTTTCTGGCACCAATGGTATTATTATATGAAGATTTTTTAGGATCTATAAAGATTATTTTTGCAATTGCATTTGCTTCAGCGGCTGAAGAGTTGCTGATTTCCATTAAATATTCAGAACCAGATCTGAATAGAAAAAGCATTTTCTTCAAATAAAGTAATATATATAGTGTCTACTGATTATATTTAAAAGCGTTGATTTCACTGACTTCAGAGCTGTTTTGTGATATAATATATGCAAGG
>JAWSUW010000171.1:0-6657 GCA_033549245.1 Bacillota bacterium
GGCATTATTATATCATAATATCTTTTGGGACATAATCACGTGTGATTACTTAGGACATTATCACATGTGAATCATACTTAACTACGCGACCCACCAAAATTATTTGACAATAATTTTGGTGGGTATTATAATTAAAGTGTAAATTAGCACTCGTCTGCAGAGAGTGCTAACAAGTCTTCTGCAGAGACAACTTTGAATGTCGGCAGAGAGCCTGTAAGTTTCTCGTTGTACTTATATATAACATAGATACATGAGGCTAGTATAGTTTCGCTACAATACTGTCTCGAAATATTGTATGAAAGGTGATGATTTAAATGAACACTGAAAAATTCACACAGAAAACAAATGAAGTTCTCGAACTTGCGCAGAAAGTGGCCATCAAACTTAATCATGCAAAGTTGGATGGTGAGCATCTGCATTATGCGCTCCTAGATGTAGAAGGAAGTATGGTTGCGAATGTGCTATCCGCAATGGGGATCGATGTGAAGGTGGTCGCTGCCGCATTATATGATCATTTGGAGAAGATGCCAAAGGTCTACGGGGATGATGTTCAACTATCAGGTACTAGAAGACTCAATCAACTGTTGATCTATGCGGAGGATGAAGCGAAGCGTTTCAAAGATGAATATGTCAGCGTCGAGCATCTTTACCTTGCATTACTTGGAGAGCGGAATTCATTTTCAACCAGTTTGTTCAATAGGTTCAATATAACCACAGAAAACTTTCTGATTGCACTTAAATCCATCAGGAGCAATCAACGCGTCACCAGTCAAAACCCGGAAGTGGGTTATGAGGCGCTGAGTAAATATAGCATCAATCTCATTGAACGTGCAAAATCAGGGAAACTCGATCCCGTTATCGGTAGGGATTCAGAAATCAGAAGAGTGATCAGAATTTTGTCGAGAAGAACCAAGAACAATCCTGTGCTTATAGGCGAACCAGGTGTAGGAAAAACGGCAGTCGTTGAAGGTTTGGCCCAGCGTATTTTGGCAGGTGATGTGCCTGAAGGTCTGAAAGATAAACAAATCTATGCGCTCGATATGGGCGCACTCATAGCGGGTGCTAAATTCAGGGGTGAATTCGAAGAACGCCTCAAGGCATTGCTCGCTGAAGTTCAGTCCGCACAGGGTGGAATAATCCTGTTCATCGATGAACTGCACACTATAGTGAGTGCCGGAAAAGCAGAAGGCGCAATGGATGCAGGCAATCTTTTGAAACCGATGCTTGCCCGTGGTGAGCTCAGATGTATTGGCGCAACCACTCTAGACGAATACAGAAATCATATTGAAAAAGATGCCGCACTCGAACGTCGTTTTCAACCGATTGTAGTGGACCAACCAAACGTAGAGGATACAATCTCCATTCTTCGTGGACTCAAAGAACGATTTGAGATCCACCATGGGGTGAGGATCACCGATGGTGCGCTTGTAGCTTGTGCGACACTTTCCAACAGGTACATCACAGATCGTTTTTTACCGGACAAAGCTATCGATTTGATGGACGAGGCGGCTGCGATGATCCGTAGCGAGATTGATAGCATGCCAGCAGAACTCGACGAGGCGCTTCGTAAGTTGATGCAACTTGAAATTGAAAAGCAGGCTCTAGCAAAGGAAACCGACCTGGCATCCAAGGAACGGCTTGAGATTTTGAATAAGGATATCGAGAGGATCAAGGCATCGCAACAGGAAATGAAAGCACAGTGGATGAAGGAAAAAGCCCAAATCAGCAGAGAAAAGGATTTGAAGTCAGAAATAGAGTCTGTCAAACGTGAAATTGAGGAAGCAGAACGTGCTTATGATCTGGAAAAACTCGCCGCACTAAAATATGGAAAGTTAGCGGAACTCGAAAAACAGCTTTTAGAGGCAGCCAAAGAAGAAAACAAGCAGGATTTCAAACTGCTGAAGGAAGAAGTTACTGAAGAGGAAATCTCTGAAATCGTCTCCAAGTGGACAGGTATTCCAGTTCAAAAGTTGAATGCGTCCGAGGCCGACAAGTTGCTCCATCTAGATGAACTCTTGCATAAATGTGTCGTTGGACAGAATGAAGCAGTAGAAGCTGTGACAGAAGCAGTTCTGAGAGCCAGGTCAGGTCTTAAAGATCCAAATCGGCCAATCGGTTCATTTGTTTTCCTCGGACCGACTGGCGTAGGAAAGACTGAGCTTGCAAAAGCACTTGCTGAAGCACTTTTTGACAGTGAGAACAATATGGTACGGATTGACATGAGTGAGTATATGGAGCGTCATGCAGTGGCCAGATTGATTGGAGCCCCTCCAGGGTATGTGGGTTATGAGGAAGGCGGCCAATTGACGGAAGCTGTAAGACGTAAACCCTATTCCGTAATCTTGTTTGACGAAATCGAAAAAGCACATCCAGAGGTTTGGGGAGTCTTGCTTCAGCTTCTTGATGACGGTAGATTGACAGATAGCAAGGGACGTGTGGTGGATTTCAAAAACACAGTTGTCATACTGACATCCAACATAGGCAGTCAGATATTGCTGGATCGACTTTCAATGGGTGGAGAAATTGACGACGCCATTCGCAAGGACATCATGAAACTCATGCACAAGTACTTCAAACCTGAGTTTTTGAATCGTCTGGATGAGACTGTACTCTTCACACCTTTGACACGTGAGGATATTGAGCGTATCATTAGGATGTACATGGCGAATCTCCAAAAAAGGACCGCAATCAAGATTGAACTTTCTGAAGCTGCTATTCAAAAAATCGCAAACGAGGGATATGATCAAGCTTTCGGCGCCAGACCAATTAAAAGATACATTCAAAAGCATATTGAAACCACACTTGCCAAAGCCATCATCAAAGGTGATGTGAGTGAATCAGGACATGTTCTTATGGACGTAGTTGATGATGGATTTTTCATTGAGATCCTTCAGGATGAGAGGTAATAATGGATGAAAATAGATACACACAGTTTACAAAAGATGTACTTGCCGTTTTGAAGCAAATCCCCTATGGAAAAGTCACAACCTATGGTGATGTGGCAAAAGCGGCCGGTCACCCCAATGGAGCAAGACAGGTGGTGCGCATTCTAAGTTCACTTTCAGAAAAGGAAAATTTAACTTGGTACCGTGTCGTGAACAAAGCGGGACAGGTGGTTCTGAGGGGTGAGGGGGAGCTGGAACAGATCACTTTGCTCAGGAGGGAAGGTGTGGAATTTATCAGTGAGAACATTGTGGACATGAAAAACTACAAATTTTAATCAAGGCTCAGGTCATTTGTGAATTCACAAATGGCCTGCTTTTACATTCTAACGAAATTTTAACGATTTTTAATAAAAATTGTGTTACATTATAGACATATAAAAAAAATTATATCGTTAAGGAGGCAATACATGTTCAAATTTCCAGAGAATCTATATGTGGATGTTCGGATTGAAGAAACCTTTGAAACCAAAATCAGTTTCAAAAAAATGATTCTGCAGGAACAGAAGGTACGTAACAACAAAGGTGCATTTGTGAGAGTATATGATGGAAACCGTTGATATTATGCGTCTACAACAGATGTTGATGCGATTCAGAATCAAATTGACACACTTGCGAAAATGGCAAGGCCAAATCCTGAGATCGACAACCACCCGATAGTCAGACAATTTGAAGTACATAAGGACCAACTGATCCAATACAAAAGCAGGTCCATCACCGAGGTGCCAATTGCAGAGAAAAAAGCCATGCTCGAGCGTTATTTAGGCCTCGTGAATGATGAGACCATTGTGCATCACACCTCTTATTACGTGGACAACAAGGTCATCAAATCCATATACTCATCCAAAGGTACGGATGTTACTTTTGACAAGCAGACCTGTGGCATTAGGATCAATCTTGAACTTTCAAGTGGTGATAGCAAAGATCAGACCAGTATGTCAAAGGCAGGAATCTATTTCGAGGATCTGTTTGAACTGGAGGACTTTTTTAATGAAGAGATTGAGAAGAACATTGATTTTGTCAAGAACGCACAGCCCGTTGAGCCAGGAATCTATACTGTGCTCCTGAGTCCACTGGCAACCGGAGTTTTCACACATGAGAGTTTTGGACACAAAAGCGAGTCGGATTTCATGGTGGGTGATGAGACGATGAAGGCGGAATGGGCAATTGGTAAGATGGTCGGAACTCCGATTCTGACAATCATTGATGATGGCAAGGTCATTGGCAATGGTTATGTCCCATATGATGACGAGGGCACCAAGGGAAAGAAGACATATATCGTCACAAATGGTGCGCTTACGGGAAGATTGCACAGCACGAATACGAGCGCACAATTGGAAGAAGAGCTTACCGGCAATGCCAGGGCAACGAGTTTTGAATTTGAACCGATTGTCAGAATGACAACGACTTATATTGAAAAGGGCAATAGACCTCTTGCAGATATCTTTGCGGAGATTGAAAACGGGATCTATGTCGAGGACATCAAGCATGGTTCTGGTATGTCAACGTTTACGATTGCGCCTGCCAGAGCCTATAAGATTGAAAATGGCAAGATCACGACACCGGTCAAAATTTCCGTGGTTACCGGCAATGTCTTTGAGACGCTGGGTGAAGTGGATGCCGTGAGTGAGGAGTTTGAACTCCTTAGCTTTGTCGGAGGCGGTTGCGGTAAGATGGAACAATATCCACTGCCGGTCGGATTTGGCGGACCATACACTCGAGTCAAGAAACTCAATGTTCAATAGGAGGCTGTAGACTATGAAAACTGAATTTATAACGATAAGAAACATTGAAACTACCGCAAAAATTGTAGGGACAAAAGTTGATGCGGTGAGGATTAAAGATATCATAAAAAAAGGCGTAAGAGTCTACGATAATGAGAAAATTGGCGTTTCTGGCGCGATTGGTGACATTCCCGACAATGTGCTGGTAGAAAAAGCCGTTGAAAATTTGAGCACGGGAATTGAATACCCTTATGATCTCGAAAAAGAACTTGTGGATCACAGAAAATATAGTGAACTTTCGATG
This sequence comes from Bacillota bacterium, assembly GCA_033549245.1. Taxonomy (GTDB): domain Bacteria; phylum Bacillota; class Clostridia; order Peptostreptococcales; family Acidaminobacteraceae; genus Fusibacter_D. The sequence continues at coordinate 4,971 of JAWSUW010000171.1, forward strand.
TCTGGTGAGGACCTTTTAGAGGTGACTGAAGAGATTCTTGAGGAATTGAGAAAGAATTATGATCAATTTCTTTTTAGTGAAAAGATTTCTGTAAAGGAAATGATTGTTCAGATGAGAAACTCGGAAGGTCTGGATTTGGAATACAAGGATGCCTGGTTTGAACTGGGCTTGATCTTAAAGGAAAATAGCAGCGCAAATTTGTTTGATGGACACATACAGTATTTTGGACGTACTTTTGACAAACAGAAGTTTTGGGATTTCAACAAAGGATACCTGGACGCATATGACAAAAAGGCAGAATTGCCGGCTGGTGAGAAATTACCAGTATTTGTAATGGATGACTCCGAACTTAATGGCTTCCTCAACAAGTCCCTCAACGGTGAGCGTTACGCCAATGGCAGTTCAGTTTTGAGCGGAAAATTAGGTGAGCAACTTTTCAATGAGAAAATCAACTTTGGACAAAATTATGATTCCAAAATGACCTTTGAACCATTCTTTGATAACGAAGGCGTTGTGCTTGAAAATGATAGATTATCACTGATCGGGAAGGGTAAATTCATTAATGTGTTCACTGATAAAAAGACGGCTGCAACTTATGATTTGCCACATACCGGAGCTGCTGACGGCGCATATGACGGCGTACCGAACCTGACGATGACCCAGCTTAAATTCGAGACGGATTCAGCGGATCTGAAAACTGCTATGAACGGCCAGATGGGTATCTTTGTTGTAGTTTCAGCAGGCGGTGATTTCACTCCTGACGGAAGTTTTGCAGCACCTGTACAAGTGGGATTCCTGTTTGATGGTGAAAGATTCATTGGCAAGTTGCCTGAGTTCACGATGAGATCCAATTTATGGACGATGCTTGGAGAGGATTACATCGGAACTTTTGACAATCCATTTTATATCGGTGAGAATAGCCAAGTCCATGGGTATTACATGACTATAGTGCGTTAGCAAGTACTGATTGGGGACAGGTGAAAACTGGTACCAGTAGGAAAAGGAAGTGATTGGAATGAAAAAACTGATTGTGTATGGAACAAAATCAGGTACAACAGAAAACTGTGCCATGAAGATCAAGGCAAATATGGATCTTCAGGATGTCGAAATTATGAATCTCAAAGGAAGCCACAAAATTGATTTATCAAATTATGATACCATTATCATAGGCACACCCATTTACATGGGGAGAATCAATGGTAAAGTAAATAGCTTTCTGCTCAAGAACCATGATATTTTGATGCAAAAGGATATTCATTTCTTTGTGTGTGGATTGGCTCATGGTGCTGAAGGTGTGGAACTCTTCAGGAAAGAAATCGCAGAGGACCTGTTTGCTCATGCCAGTCAGGTTAGGCAACTGGGTTCTGAGATTCATCCTGAACGTTTGAATCCTCTATATAGGATGATTATCAAAAAAATCATTGAAGCGCAAAAACCTGAAATTGGACTACTCGAAACTGAGATAGATGAGTTTGCGAAAGAGATAAGGTGAGAACAGCAGGAAATGTAGGAAATGCAGGAAATGCAGGAAATGCAGGGAGAGCAGGAAAAGATTAAGGTCAAAAAATGGAAAAGCTAAGAGTCGAAGACTCTTAGCTTCAGGGTGATGACAAAGTCATCAAACTGTAGGCTGTAGTAAACGTTCAAAGTCAAGGCACGGATGAAATCCAGTGAAGGCGCGACCTAT
>JAWSUW010000172.1:0-6632 GCA_033549245.1 Bacillota bacterium
TGTTCAATTGTTGGATATATTCTATATTTGTAGGCTCTATGCATACGAATCAACCCCTTGCAAATAGTATATCACAACGCAATGCACAGAACAAGTGTTCGTTTAAAAACAGTCAATTCATCTCCCACCTTAAATGAAAATTTAATAGTACATTCTCTTTTGTTGAACTGGACTATAAGTCTTGCATAATTCCTGTATACTGTTAGGTATGGTTGCCTGCCTGCAGCGGAAGGAGAATTCATGAAACAAGAACACCCTAAAAGCAACCATAAGAACCTAACGTATCAGGATAGATTAAATATAGAAGAAAGACTAAAAGTTGGCTATTCTTTTAAGGCTATAGCTGATGAACTTGGACGTCATGCAAGAACCATTTCGAGAGAAGTTCAACGAGGGAATTTTACAAGAGAAAAGAATCATGAACTTAGAAAAGGAACTTGTGCAAATTTAAGTAATTGTACCATCACTAATCTATGCGATAGTACTTATTGTAAAAAGAATAAACCATGTAGCAAGTGTAAAATAAGTACTTGTTCTAGGTATTGTGACTTTTACACGCCTGGTTCATGTGAAAAACTTTTGAAACCTCCGTATGTTTGTAACGCGTGTAGAAAATACACATCTTGCGGTTATGATAAAAGATGGTACCGCGCAAATCATGCAGATAATTCTTATCATGATCGTATGGTAGAGTCCAGAATCGGTGTAGATTTATCTCCAGAGGAAGTTTATGAGTTAGACCAGTTGATAACACCACTACTGCTGAAAGGACAATCTATAGCTCATATTTATGCCACTCATGGTGATCAAATTAAATGTTCAAAGCGCTCACTGTATAACTACATTGATCTTGGTTTGCTTAAAGCTAGAAACATTGATTTGCGGAGAAAGGTTCGGTATAAGCCACGCAAAAAACAACAAGTACTCAAGTTTGACCAGCAGTATAGAAACGGTCGAACTTATGAAGACTTTGAATTATACATGGGGATGAATCCAAGTGTGAATGTTGTTGAAATGGATGTTGTTGAAGGCAAAAAGGGTGGTAAAGTTTTNNGTTCACAATTATACATGGGGATGAATCCAAGTGTGAATGTTGTTGAAATGGATGTTGTTGAAGGCAAAAAGGGTGGTAAAGTTTTTCTAACATTATTGTTTAGGAATTGTAATCTAATGCTTATATACTTGATGGACAGTGCTACACAGGAGAATGTCCTATCTGTATTTAATCGATTAACAGATATTTTTGGAAAGGATGGTGTGAGCAAATTGTTTCCTCCGACGTTGACAGACAATGGATCTGAATTTAAAAATCCATGGTCACTTGAAAAGGATGAATACGGAGATGGCCGCACAAGGGTTTTTTATTGTGATCCTTATAAATCATACCAAAAAGGAAAACTAGAAAAGAATCATGAATTTATTAGATATGTCCTTCCAAAAGGAAAATCATTTGACGAGTTAACTCAAGAGTAAGCAACCCTAATGGCAAATCATATCAATAGTATAGCAAGAGCCAGCTTAAACGACAGAACGCCGTTTGAACTGGCCAGTATACTAATTGGTAGCGAGACGCTATCAAAATTGGATCTTCTTCATGTACGCCATGACGATGTCCATTTAAAACCAAGTCTATTAAAATAATAGTATAAAGAGTGCAGGCAGTCAGCGATCCAATAACTTGTATTTGGTGAGTGGACCATAAGTCTTGCACGGACCTGGCCAGTTGCTTGTTTGCCATGCCTATAAATCAATAGATTGGTCTATTTAAGACTATTATACTTTAATTTACTCAAAAAGTAAGAGGAAAATAGGTTAATAACTCTTGCACACATGCAAAGACAGATGGAGGTGACAATGAGTTTTGCAATCAACCCAATTCATCTCCCACCTAAGAGGAGGGAGTATTCTTGCTATTTATGATAAAATTCTTAATCATTTCGTACTTCATAATAGAAATATTTACACCTTTTTTCCCTTCTGGATGCAATGTGAGAATTCTTTCATCTTTCATTCTAAACCCTCCTTTTAACTTAGTTCTTTTCCTATTGATTATTGGTAATCTTATAATACCTCGAAAATTTGCTGAAATCTTTCCCATCTGTTTCAATAACAATTGGTCCCATGATAAAATCAGTTTCACCATCCTGCTGGATTCCCAGAAAGTGCTTGTGATACACAAAATGATCAGATCTCATCATGTTCATAGGATCATATCCTCTAACAGAAAACTCCCCTTCTATTATCTCAACATTACTGCTAGCCATAATTTCATCAACAAGTTCCCTTATTTTGATGTTTCTTTCATCAATAAGCCCATTAATCTCAATATTTTCATCCAGTTCAATCACCATATTTGTAGTGACACTATACTTTTCAGTTACAAGTTCATAATTATACTGTAAATCGGGTTCGATTGCTTTTTTGTAATCAATGGACAACTCATCTGCTAACAGACAAATCAATGATCCAGTATAATAAGCTGTTCTTCGGATATCAAAAAAATTCTCGTTAATTGTTGTGACCCTGTTCATCGCTTTTTCTAGTTGCTTGATGTAAGAATCATGATTTATGATTTTCAATGTGGCCAGTGCTAAGTATTCTGCTGTTCCTTCTATTGTCTCAATAGATTTTTCGTATGTACTATTATCTCCGATCAAATCAAATCGTCTTTATCTTACTGAGAAGAATTTTTTGAAAAATTCTTCTTTTGCATTAAGATTCTGTTCCATGATTGCACTAGCTAAGAACTTTGATTCATTTAGTTTGAGATTAAAATTTTCATATTCTATTGGATACGAAAGTCCATCCAGATCATTAAAAAATCTGTTGTCTCCTGAAGTCATTTGATGTGCATGAAACATCTCATGAATTATCGATGCCGTTAACAACTCGATATCAATCAGATCTGTCTCCTCGATTTTCCATATGGCAATTTGGTTTCCTTCATAATTGATGGATGTATTTCCAATAAATTGATTTGAAATAGGAATTTCATACGTTTCAAAGTACACCTTCTCATCATTGTATAGTGCAAATTCATAAGGTGTGAACCCTGGCCACAGGTTACTCAGTTCGATTTTATCGATGCGACTTTTAATTTCCCGGTAAATGTTATCCATGTCTTCTCCCTGAATTTATATTGAACTCATTCACGATTTGTATTGCCTTTTCTTTACCATACCACCCTTCGTCCTCTAACAGATGTGGATAAAGATTACGAAGTTGATCGAGTTCAGCTTTTGTTAATTCATCAATATCATCAATCTCACTGTCCTTTTGAATACCTACTAACTTATGATCTCCATCAGCCCTATTAAAAACGCCAATCAATTTTATAGCCAATTCATCTCCCAAATTGTAATCATGATTTGATACTAAAATAACATCCAAATGTGCATTCGGAGGTGTTCCTGTTTCTTTAATCCAGCCATAAGGATAAGGGCATTTTCTGTAATTGAATAAACTTTCATTCTCAGTTTCAAAAAACGTACCATCAGTAGGGTTATACTTCATTCTCTTAGCGTAATCTTTAGTTTGTTCAATGATCATTGTGTACACGGCTATTGTTTCCTCCCAAATGTAGTTTATGAATTTCAGTTTTTGTCCATTCATTTCAATTTCATCCTCACTGACTGAAACTTTTTTAAAACCATTTTTCTCCATAACCTTTTGAGATGCGATATTGTTTGTTGTTGTTTTTCCATATATCATTTTTATTCCTGATTCAATTTCTAATAATAGTTTTAAAGCTAGATTGGCTATTCCTCTTCCAACATACTGCTCACCTATTCTAAATCCAATGGATCCAGAAAATTCTTTTTCATCTATATCCACTAAATTGATTCGTCCTACAATTTGTCCATTATCTCCTCTGATGAGGTAAAACCTAGAAATGCCCTCATCTTGTTCTACCAATAATTCTTTATGTCTGATCCTAAATGCCTCTAGTACATAATAATCTTCTCCACGAGAAGGGACCATCTTTTCGAAAAAAGTTCTATTGTCTGTTTCGAATTGAAGTAGCTCTTTAGCATCTTTTTCTTTGAGTAGATTAATTGTTATTTTCATGAAGCATCCGTCCCCTTCTAACTATATCTCTCTTTTTTTCATCATGAATTTTACCGGTTCTTTAACAAATCCATATTGCTCATATAACCCATGTGCATCTTGTGTAGCTAATATGCCCAACAAACCATCAAACTCTTTTGTTGCCATAATCTTTTCCATTATTTTCTTGCCCAAGTTTTTTCCTCTATAATTTTCATCAATTATAATATCGCAAATCCAAAAAACTGTGGCATGATCAGTGACGACTCTCCCAAATCCTACTAACTTATCGCCTTCATAAACACCATAGCAAATAGAGTTTTCAATGGATTTGATTATTGTCTCTTCTTTTCTTTCTGAAGCCCAATAGGTCTGTTTCAACAGAGCCTTGACTGATTCAATGTTAAGTTTTGTTTTGTCCGTAGATATATAAAAATCATTGCTATTCATGCGTTCCTCCTGAAATCATTAATGTCAGTTATGAACAATAAAATTGCTGAATCTTATTCCAAATACTGAATATACAATCTCATATCCTGATGGATTCAATGCATATTCGTCTGAGAATTGAAAAACAATCGCAATCTCTTCATTAGAATAAGGTGACAAAATTTTTCCTTCAAGATCTTCAAAATTAGCCATTTCATCACGAGTCATTTCAGAAACACCCCATGTGGCAATTACCGAACCAAAATAATCTATTCCATTGCCTCCAACAGGTGAAATGCTTTCAATCCTAATTGGAAGTATCGTATCATTCCTCACAACTCCACTTACTCCTATGAGTCTATTGCTTTGTGATTCATTGATACCTTCAGCAAAATATCCATTTTGACCTAAATATACATTATTTTTAACAGATCCATAAACAGTACTAAATACGACAATTGAGAAAACAACTAAAACAATTGAATATATAAACTTTTTCACTAAATCCCCCTTATCGTTAAGTTATAGTGCTTGCATAAAATCGTTGATTTCTTTATTAACAGCTTCATAATTATCCGCATTGGAAAGGTGTGCTGCATCTTTAATGATATGTAGCGGATAGCCTTCTTTTTTCGACCATGCTTCACAATACTGTTTTACTTTACCAGTCTTATCATATTCACCTAGTAAAATGAGAACAGGAAAGTCATGATGAACAGTTTCTTTTCTATCAAAAAATCTTCCGTATGCTATATCCATTTGCTCTACGATATCCGCCTTGCTCAAAGGTTCCAACATCTTAATCATCAAATCATGAGCATACTTGGTTCTTGAAACGGATTCCGCCATACTCGTTCGTAGCATTTTATCAGTAAATAACTTTGCAAGCGGTCCAACTGTTTTTAACCAAAATCTGTCTGAACGAGAATAATAATGCAATCCAAGAGGTGTAGTATCCAGAGCAACAAATCCACTGATATAATCCGGATAAAGTATTGCAAACTCTTGACTTGGATATCCACCCATTGACATACCAACCAAGACGACCTTTTGTATGGATTCCGCATCAAGGATTGCTTTCAATTCCTTTGCAGTGTTTTCATAAGAAAAATTTTTGTAAGGTCTGGATTCTCCATGAAGAGGAACATCCCATGTAATCACAGTATACTCAGCTGAAAAATACTCAACCTGTTTTTCAAACATCATATGGTTCGCGGTTAATCCATGTGAGAAAACTATGCACTTTGAATTTTCAGCCCCACATCTATTGATCCAATAATGTACGGTTCCATTTTGTGAAGTAATCTTTTTATGTTCCATAATTGAGTATTCTCACTTTCTCGTTTTTCGACTTCATCCCATTGATTTCTTAAAATTGAATAATGAACAACATCTTGGAAAATACCATATTGATCCCTCCACTTCAATGCCCCGTCCATTCATAACGCCCTCTATAATCCTTAATATAAATCCATCCATCATCAAAATTCACATGAATCAGTTCTTCAGTACTCACGTTTGATTTTGATCCTGACAACTTATATTCGAATCCATTCCCACTCGCACGTACAAACTCAACATTAATTGTTTTTAAATCATAATCTTCCTTGTATCTGTTGATAATCATAGCAACTTCGTCTTCAGTCGGAGACAAATCATCCTCAATAATTGCTTTAAATAATTTTGTATGATCCTCAGCATTTAAAGCTTCAACAAATGAATTAATCTTTTGATCGAGTAAACCAGCCACCATGATTACTGATACATAGTAGATTTGATCTTCTTTAATAAAGTATGCTGCACTGACTTCATTGCCATCTTCATCATTCAATGAAAAAGAACTTCTTGAATATTCATCAAAGGTTACACTTATATTCTCATCTTCTTGAAAAATTAGATTTGTGAATTTTGTCGCATCCGGCCCTAAGCTTTGAATATCATATGGAAAGTCAGTCAAAGTCATTGCTTTGACTGCATCATAATTGCCAGACCTATAATGACTCAGCAATTTGAACATCCCAACCGTAGTTTTACCAATCATTTGATCATATTCTTTTATAGTATCTTTTAGACTTTCATTTTCAATTCTTAATGCTTCTGACTTATTTTCCAACAAACTCATCTGTGCCATTGTAAATGAAATATCCGCATCCGCA
>JAWSUW010000173.1:0-6552 GCA_033549245.1 Bacillota bacterium
TTTTTTTTTTTTGCGGAACTATTTATTTCCCGACAGCCCCTTTTTTCTTGCGATGACTATGCCGCTTACGACGATTACTGCTACTATTCCCGCATAAATGTAAATGGAATTGTCCGGTCCATCATTTTGGGAAAGTTCTAGTGTCTCACCTTTAATCAACACATCCGCTGATGATAGAATCAAAGCAGACTGTGCGGGCACTATTGTAATACCACCTTTGAGTTTAACTCCACCATCAATAGTGACCTGATCACGATTCAATAGCGTAGTGTAATCCGCTCCCGGCAAGTTCACACCAATGTCACTGTCACCCCCGTTAAAAAGAAGCAGCAACGTTTCGTCTTTATCCGGATCCGCATCTTTGTGGATCATATAGCCGATCATTTGGTCTTCAATTTCGATCAGTGATTCCTCTGTATCATCGAAGAAAGTGATCCTCTGCTCAACTTCCTGCTGTGTCTCAAGTCTCATTGCAGGATACGCTTTGCGGAGTGAGATGAGTCCTTTGTAATATTCAAAAACTTCCTGGTACTCGGCTTTTCTGTTCCAATCGATCTGATTGATGGCATCCGAGGATTTATAGCTGTTATGATCTCCAGACTTGGTTCTTAAAAAATCCACTCCCGCATGTAGGAAAGGCATGCCTTGTGAGGTCATGACAATCGCATTGCTCAGTTTATGCATCTGTATACGCTCAGCATCAGTCGCCTCAGGATTTGTAACCAGGAACTTATCCCATAGAGTGAGGTTGTCATGAGCGGAAACATAATTCACAGACTGAGACGGATGTGACGCCCATGGCTTATTCGAATAATTCACCAGGTCATAATTGATCTGAGGATGTAAGACCGCACCCACAATACCGAATTTCACACTTTCCTCAAGTCCTTCAGCACCACCTGCAAATCCAGCCTCCTCAGCATTGAACACATGACCTTTGATTCCGTCACGCATCTCATCGGCAAACGCACCGATACGATCCACAGCTTGCATATTCGCTTTTATGAGTCTCTCGCTGTCCGGCAAAGTCGATGTGCCTCCTGTCCAGCCCTCACCATATAAGATGATGTCAGGATTTATGGCTCTGAGCTCGGATTCAATCCATTTCATGGTTTCAATGTCATGGACACCCATAAGGTCAAATCTGAATCCGTCCACATGATATTCCTTCACCCAGTGTATCAGTGAATCCGTAATCAGCTTTCTCACCATGATGCGTTCTGATGCAGTCTCATTACCTGTACCTGATGCATTGGAGTATGCCCCATTATCCATTCGATAATAATAGTCTGGCATGATCAGCGTCAGATTGGAATCCCCGCTGAGTGCGGTGTGATTGTACACCACGTCCATGATCACCCCAATGTTTTCATCATGAAGTCCTTTGATCATCTGTTTCATCTCTTGAATTCGAACCTCTCCACTAAAAGGATCGCTGGAATAAGAACCTTCTGGAACGTTATAGTTTTTTGGATCGTACCCCCAATTGAAGACATTGTCCTCAAGTCGACTTTCATCGATACTGTTGAAATCATACATAGGAAGTATCTGGACATGTGTGACTCCAAGTTCTTTCAGATGTGAAAGACCCGTTGAAACGCCCTCTTTTGTCTGGGTATCCTTTTCGACCACTCCTAGAAATTTCCCCGAATTTTCGATTCCCGATGAAGGATGAATCGACAAATCCCTGATATGCATTTCATAGACAATGGCGTCATTCATCTTTTTATACACAGGTCCTTTGTCGTCTGACCATCCGCTAGGGTTTGTTCTCTCAAAATCCACAACCATGGATCGGTCACCGTTCACCCCTGCACCCACTGCATAAGGATCATAGGTCTCCTTTATGATGCCATCTATGGACACTGAAAAAGTATAATAGACACCATGAAGATCGCCCTCTTTGACAGAACTCCAAACGCCCTTATCGCCTTTCGTCATCGTAATGCTCTCAATTAACGTGTCTCCATCACCCGATTCGTATAGATTCAGTGTGACTTCGTCAGCCACAGGTGACCAGACTTTGAAATCCGTGGACTCATCTGAATATATCGCCCCTAACTTCCCGTCGTATCCAAATTGACTTTCAAAAGCCTCAGAATCATACAGACCCGCCAGATCGATGCCCACAGGCAAATAATCTTGAAACATGGTTTGATATTTGTTGCCGATAATCACAGATTCCTTTAAAAGGACCACAAAATTCTGAGCCATTGCTCCCCCACCGGCGCTTATGGCAGCAGGCTCAATGGCATTGCCCTCTTGATCCGCGATGGAGAAGTCAGTTCTCATCTGAGCGACTTCTATCGGTTTGGAGCTCGTTAGTTTCAGTGTCTTTTCATCTATGAAAGACGCTGCGAGAAATTTTGGTGAGAGATCGATTTCATTTTCATCAAAATAAATGGACTCACTTCCTTGAATCAAATAAAATTCAAGATTGCCTTCCTCATCGATTTGACTTGTAGGAACAAATCGATCCGAATCAACATCTTTTGCTTCCCATTCCCCTTTTCTGACTATGAATCCTATTTCTTCGATATCGGCTATATCCTCCAACATCACTCTAGCCACTTTACCAAACTCATCTTCTTCACTGAATTCGTAGGCAGCCCCGTTTTGCCCATTTGGCCAGATCCACATATTCCATCCTTCATAATTGCCATCAAAACGATGATAGTGGATGATCATTTCGGTCTGATCGGCTGCAAAGCTGTGAATAGGCACTGATGTCACTAAAAGGATCAGTAACAATAGCATACTTATCTTTTTTTTCATTCCCTTCTCCCTCTTTGTGCAATCGGTTGCACGTTTATTGTTTCAATTATACCAAATTTGTTAGATTTACTCAATTGAACATTTCATTTTGTGGTAAAATAGTATTAGACCATCAAGAGGAGGCCAACTATGTTGAAAATCATCGCAACAAATCTACTAGGTTATGATCTTTTGATTATCATGGTGGCATTGATCAATGGGTTTTACATCTACCCACGAGCCAAACGTTCCAGTATCCAGTTAAGAGACCATCTTCAACCCAAGGTTTACGTTCCTATTGATCTTCTAATGGAAAGGATACGTGGCAAGAACGACAAAAAAATGGATCTCAATGCCATGAAAAGCATGCGTTCTGACGAGATTCATTTCTACAGTATTTTCACTTCCATCAACAGTGCTTTTCCAATGCTCGGTATGCTTGGAACAATCATCTCACTGCTTGGTATGCTCGATCTTTCACAGCAGGAAGTCGCACTCAATTTTACCGTGGCACTTACATCCACACTTTGGGGACTGATTTTTGCACTGATCTTCAAAGCTATTGACGCGGCACTCGGTCCAATCGTCGAGCAAAATCAGGAGAACCTCAAATTGATCCTGGAAAGACTAGATCAAGTGAGTCGAATTGAGGACGCTCATGCATAAGAACAATTGGATGGATTTCACACCTCTGATTGATGTATTTCTCATTTTGCTTTTCGTCATACTGTTGAATTCACAAATCGAGACAAAGAATCAATCGGAGGCATATGACACCTCCATCGAAAACTATCAAAGTCAGATCAACGCCCTTGAGGTGGAACTCCAGGCAATACAGTCCACGACACCTGTATCTGAAATCGAACCTTTTGATTTGGTCAAATACGGTTTTCTCGAAGATAAAATCAATGTTGTTGATGTGTCGCTTAGAACCACAGGCAATCGTCTCTGGATCAATGATGAGCCGACAGATCTCTACTTGATCTTTACAGATCAAAGCACCCCTGAAGCAAGGAGCGCACAAAAGAGCCGCATCAAAAAGGCCTTGATGGATGAACTACAATCCGAAAAAGTCTCCAACATAATGACGCTGTTCACACTCGAAGAGGATGGCAATGTGTATCGCTACGCATACCTACTAGTAACTGAAAGCATTACCGAGTTGATTCAGGAACTCGGAATCGATCAGACTTTCTTCCTTCCAAAACCATAAATGAAAGGTGGTTCCCATGAGCTTCTCAGACAACAAAAAAAAGAAAAGAAGATGGTTCAAAAGCATACTTATTCTAATACTTCTAGTTCTATTGCTTATCTTGCTCGATGGAAGATTCGGCATCGGAGATGGCCTTTTCCTAAATTCACCTTCAAGTTCACCCGACACTGAAAATCCAGAAGAATCAAGCACTACACAGTCCACAATACTTATTAATGACAACAATATCATATACGAAAACGAAAGCATCCTAATGGTGACACTTGAGTCCATCATAGCTGATGCGCCAGAAGACCACATGTTCATTCTGGTGGATGAGATGGCAAACAACTCACTGTTTGAATCTGTTGAAAAATTGCTGAAAGACTCAGGTCATATGTATACTATTGAATAACAAAAAAATCAGCCCAATAATTAAAGGGCTGATTTTTATTTATTTAAGGTTTGATCCAACCAAACTACATCATAAAATTGTTTTTTACAAGCGCAGATACAAAATAGGTCATAAAACCAAACATATAAATATAGATCTCAAAGCCTAAAAACAGGCTGTAATTGAGTGCTTGATTCGTATAATAAGGATGTTCCCTACGCCAGAGATAAAGCATCCATAGCGCATATGCGGACGTTGCGAGAGGCAACACTATCATGACTACAGGGTTTCCGAATAAAAATGGGTAAATATGTCCATAAAACAGAAAATCCGAATTGTCTATCGCGGTGATATAAAATTTAAATCCTATCGTAAACAGAATCAAAGCATAATAAACTTGTTGTCTTTTACGTTCATCATCAAATGGTGCAAACCTTTGATATAAAAGAGCCGAGACTACCACTAAGACAATTACCCAAAGAATCGGTGAAATCTTGGTAATAAGGGTCACAAGTCCAATAAACATATTGTTCACAAATGCGACAACCGATGCGAGAATCAGCATGGCATAATCCGTCTTGTGCATTTGTTTGGCATAACTGATCCACTCCGCACCTTCACCAGCCAAATAAATATTTGTTGTCTGATCTACTTTATCCGCCCATAATAATACCGGTCCGTTTGGAGTTTCAAAATAATGATACCCTACAGGATAATTTCTGGTGATGGTAAGTCTTGAATTTTCTATCATGATATCACCGTCACGTGTATACTGAGAGATATTTGTGAACTGTCCTCCTCGTGTCTGAGGGTATCTCGAAATTCCGTTATTGATATGATCCAGGGTTTGAAGTGCGCCGAGCACATAACTGACTTGATTGTCCTTTACACCGGTAATGATTGGATCAAGGTCGGTTCTCACATGGTAAAGAGGTCTAAATGATAATTCTTTTGAAGTACTCTCATCAAGTTGCCATATACCCATGACCGTCGGAGTCCCCGGGGCCAGATGATCAAACAAGCTACTTGCTATGGTGATTACTCCATTTTCTATATAAATATCTTTATAATATCCATATGTTTTTTGTTCGGCGACTGTCGTTGCTTCAATGACTTCCATGATTCCATCGGATATTTTGACAAACCTTCCACCATCTTCAGCATTGAGTGCAGCTACAATACTTCTTTCCGAGACTTCAAGAGTAAGACGTTTCAAATTCACATAGCCATCTGCTGTACCTATCAATTCCAGTCCATCATAGAATTCTGTGATCTCATCATCCCCTGTGACTACAATATCCCCTGATGCGGAAAAATGTTCGGAATGCTCTGATACGATTTGACTGTCTATGACTTCAAGATTGGTTGCATCCACTGTGAGACGTTCCAGTTTCTTTCTGTCACTCAAATAGATGTAGTATCCCGCATCCACGCTCTCTATTTCAATCACTCTCAACTGATTGAGTTCATCATGCTCAAAAAGTTCTTCTTCTAATATTCGACCATACCAATCCAGTTTATGTAGTTTTATGCCTTCCTTGCTTATATGAGTGAGTATGAAGCCCGATTGATCATGATTGATGCTGATGTCGATTTTTCTGTAATCCGAAGTCAGTCCTGTTACACTTTCCACACCTATAGACCATGAAGGTGAAGGCTGTTTTTCTTCTATCGTTTTTTCTGACCATGTGAAGGCCACAAGCATGATGATCGTTGCAAGAGTAAACCAGAATTTCCAAGACATGATCCATAAAACTTTCTTCTCTTTTTTCATATGATCCCCCATCATTGTTGAAACTTTGCTGCAAAATGGCTCTTGTTATTTTCACAAAAATCCTTTATAATAACTAAGGACATGCCGTCGTAGCTCAGCAGGTAGAGCAACGCCATGGTAAGGCGTAGGTCAAGAGTTCGAATCTCTCCGTCGGCTCCATTGTTTACAATGCTTCTAGCGATTGCTAGGAGCTTTTTTATTGCTTAAATACTCAATTTAACGAATAATTAATGAATTGGTTTTGCGTGCGGTATGTATAAATTAAATTATACAGTATTAAATGCATAAGTAGTCTTAACAATTGCTTAACATTTGATTAATTGTCTATGGACATAATAGTTGTATATGATATGAAAAAAGCGGTTCTTTCCAAAGTTAGTTGAATTCCTATTTAAAATATGCTATAATAGTATTGGTATTAGCTAATTTGAAAGGATT
>JAWSUW010000174.1:0-6545 GCA_033549245.1 Bacillota bacterium
ATTTCATTTAAGCTGTTCAATTTTCAAGGTTCTATTTTGCTTTTTTGTTGCCGCATCACCTGCGACAGCTTAATCATTGTATCATCCGCACTTTCGTTTGTCAACATCGATTTTGCTTTTTTCACAAAGTGTTTTGATCCACTTTGTTGCCTCCGTTAGGCGACTTGATTATCTTACTACAGGTTCATCTGCGAGTCAACCTCAAAACGCAAATTACTTTATTAAGGAATTGTAATCCTTATATGGTCTTATCTTGACGGTCCATACCATTAATATTATAATGATTTAAATATGATAAAGTCAATAAAGGAGGTATTATATGAAACGTGTTTTCTCCGGTGTACAGCCTACTGGTCAAATACATCTCGGTAATTATATTACAATGAAAAACTTCGTCAAACAGCAGGATGATAAAGATTGCTTCTATTGTGTAGTCGATATGCATTCCATCACACTTCCGCAAGACCCTGAAAATCTGCGAAAGCGAACCATAGAACTTGCGGCACTTTATGTCGCCATTGGTCTTGATCCTAAAAAAGTCACTTTGTTTATTCAATCCCAGGTTCCTGCACATGCCGAACTTGCATGGATTTTAAATTGTTTCTCTTATATGGGAGAACTCAGTCGAATGACACAGTTCAAAGACAAATCTGAAGGCAAGCAAATGGTGACCACCGGACTTTTTACCTATCCGGTATTGATGGCCGCTGATATTTTGCTTTATGACACTCACTTCGTTCCAGTAGGAAACGATCAAAAACAGCATCTTGAATTGACCCGTGACATCGCAGTTCGCTTCAACAATCGTTTTGGAGATACCTTTGTTGTCCCTGAACCTCTCATTTCCAAAGTGGAAGAAGGCGCACGAATTATGGCACTGGATGATCCTACTCAAAAGATGAGCAAAAGCAATCCAAACGAACATTCAAAGATCACACTGCTCGACTCTCCTGCAAAAATAAAGAAATCAATTATGAAGGCCACCACTGACAGTGAAGGTGTTATAAGATATGACAGGGATTCAAAACCTGGAGTCAGTAATTTATTGACCATCTATTCCCAGTTTTCAGGAAAATCAATTCCAGAACTTGAACTTCAGTATGCTAATGAAGGTTATGGCACACTTAAAAAAGATTTGGTTGAAATCGTCCAAGCTGAAATTGCGAAAGTGCAAGACACTTATAACAAAGTCCTTGAGAGTGGTGAAATTTATGACATTTTAAAAGCTGGCCGTGAACGAGCAACTGAAATTTCATCAGAAGTACTCGAACGTGTAAAAGAAAAAGTCGGTTTTGTCAGATACTAAAAATTTAAACCCCCGATCCATGCTGATTTGCATAGAACGGGGGTTTTTTGATTATATTCACTTGTCACCTAGTCCCATGTTATCTAAACTGTTGATCAACAGTTCCACTTGATTTTCTCCAACAGGTCTGCTGAAATAGTAACCTTGCAGATAATCAGCACATAGTGCTTTGGATTTTTCCAAATAATGAATATCCTCAATCCCTTCAGCAACAACTTCAACATTGATTTTATGTGCAAAAGTGACTATGGATTCTAGTAATGTGAAAACGTGTTCATTGGATATGGAATCTTTCATGATGCTACGATCCATTTTGATACTTGTAAGTGGCAATCGAATCAAATTGTTGAATGATGAATAGCCTGTGCCGAAATCATCAAGTGAAATGCCTATTTGTTGATTTCTAAGATAGAATAATTTGGCAAGAATATTCTCATTGTTTTCAAGCATCATGCTTTCAGTAATTTCAAGGATGACCAAGTGATTTGGTATTCCACTTTTTTTGATGATGGACAGTACTCGGTTGGCAAAATGATCTTCCATCAATTGAATAACTGAAATATTGATGGATATTGAAAACTCACTATTTCTTTTTTTATTGAGCTCAGCTATGAAATGACATGATTTTTCAAGAACTATGAAACCAATTTCATTGATCAATCCGGTCTTTTCTGCAATGGCTATAAATTCATCTGGATAAATAAAGCCAAGTTTTTTCGAATTCCACCTGATCAGAGCTTCAAAAGAAGTGACTCTTTTTTCTGTGACATTCATAATCGGTTGATAATATATTTCAAACTCATCCAAAAGAATAGCTTCTCTTAAATTGTTTTCAATCTTCATTTCGTTGATTGCTTTAGTTCTAATCTCATCATCAAAAAAATGAAAACTTCTTTTGGATATTCTTTTGGCATGATACATGGCAATATCTGAATTCTGCATCAACTGAACTCTTTCTGTACCATCATTGGGGAAAATTGTGATTCCAATACTTGCGGTTACCTTGAAAAATTTATTTTCACTCTGAATGGTGCTTTCTATTTCCCCAATCATGGCATTGATCACAAATATGATCGCTTCTCTTTCCGTCAAATCTTTAAGAATAATGATGAATTCATCACCACTGAATCTGGAAATCAGATACTTTTTATCGTTATCAAAAAGTCTGGAAAGCCTTCTAGCTAGTTCCTTCAACACCTCATCACCGAAAATGTGTCCATAGATATCATTGATATATTTGAAATTGTCTATATCGACAAATAAAAGCGCCCCTTTGCCGTTTTCTGCAAGATAAGTTTCAAGATAATCTTCAAAATATGCCCTATTATAAAGTTTAGTCAGATTATCTTTGTATGCCATGTCCAAAATTTTGAGCTCATATTTTTTTCTTACGCTGATGTCGAGATGTGAACCTGACATACCTATAAATGTCTTATCTGAATCAAATCTGGCTTTTCCTATAGATTCTATCCATACATAATTTCCGTATTTGTTTTTAACCCGGTATTCACTGTTATAATTTTCTGTTTTACCTTCAATATGATCTTGGATCTGTTTTTTGACATATTCTCTTTCATCTGGATGAACCAGATTGGTCCATTCTTCTAGCTTTACATTATCTAGATCCACATCAAAACTTTCATACCAGCCTGGAGTCAAATAACTAATGATCCATTGCTCGTCCATATCCCAAAGGCCTTCTTTAGATGCTTCAAAAATAGACTTATAACGTTGTTCACTTTTCTTGATGAATTCCCTATTCTCATATAACTCATCATATTGCTCTTTGAGGGTTTCCTCAGATGCATAGAGTTCTTCATAGAGCGCTTGCATTTCATTGTTGTTCTCATAGATGTTTTGGATCATATCATTGAAACCATCAATCAATACACCAATTTCATCGTCACTTGTCTCGTTGCATTTCACATTGTAATCGCCTTCTCCAGCAATAACCATAACGTCCTTGAGTTTTAGAAGTGGAGTTATGATTTTATCAGCTTGTCTTACGGCAATTCTTTGGGCGTAATATATGAAAATGAGTACTATGCCCATCATAAAACTGTACATGTAAATCAGATTCATAAGAATGTCACTTTTCTTGACACTGGCAATTAGTTCTAAACCTGCTTTTTCAAAAGACTCAACATAATAATTGTAAGTGTCACCTTTTATGACAGATTGACCTGAATTCAGTTCACTAAACTCAAATTCAAATATTTCGCTGTCCGTCCAACTCATTGCAAGTTTTTCAATGTTATTATGTGCAATGACTGTACCACTGTTATTGACTACTGTAACAAATCCATTCTTTCCTATTTTCGCTTCTTTTACAGTGGTCCTAAGCTCATCAAGTAGGATATCCACGCCCA
This sequence comes from Bacillota bacterium, assembly GCA_033549245.1. GTDB lineage: Bacteria > Bacillota > Clostridia > Peptostreptococcales > Acidaminobacteraceae > Fusibacter_D. The sequence continues at coordinate 3,676 of JAWSUW010000174.1, forward strand.
CTACCGCAAAAGAACCATCCTCAAGTTTGATATTTCTTGACGCTGTCACAGTGTATTCACCTGTGCCGTGGTCGATATAAGGTTCTGACCATATGATTTGATCTGGAGATTCTATTGAATTCATGTACCATGAACGTTCTCTTGGATCGTAATCATCTGCAACAAATCTATTGGGGTACAGATAGAAATTTCCATCCTCATCACCAATGAATACAGTGTTTGCGCTTTTTATATTCTCATAAATGACATTCAAAAAAGACGCATAATCAGCCTGACCATCAATATGATTATTGACAGTTTCAATGCCTCTTTCTGCGTCTTCGAATGTTTGAGTTAATAGAAGATGTGTATAGTTGATGACTCCATAGGATTCATTTTTATATTTTTCATTAATCTGATTATTAACAAACACATAAAAAATCAAGCCTACAATCGCAATTACGATTAAGATGATATTTATTATCATTTTCTTAAGTTTGCTCTGCATACTATTATTGAATGTCATGTGCTCACCATTAATTTAAGTTAAATTTCATTCAGTTTGTGAAGTTCTTTTCTGAATTTCTTGATGATTTTCTTTTCCATTCTCGAAACTGTCATTTGTGATACGTTCAGCTCATCGGCAACTTGAATTTGTGTTTTACTGTCGAAGAAACGGTCATTGACAATTTTTATTTCCACTTCGTTAAGTTTTTTCATGCACATATTTATGAAATCACGGTTTTCAATGATGTCAAAATATTTGTCATCCCTGCCAATGATATCTTGGAGTTGTATTTCCTTATCATCACCGGATGAATCATATGTGATGTCAAGTGATTTGGGTGTATAAACTTGTGAAGCTTCCATGGCTTCTATGACTTCTTCTTCAGAAACATTCAAGTATGCTGCAATGTCACTGATTTTGGGAACGCGCTGAAGATCTTGTTGTAATTTGGATTTTGCAAGATTGATTTTTTTGGACAGTTCCTGAATTCTTCTCGGAACGCGCACAGACCAACCTTTATCACGGAAGTATTTTTTTATTTCTCCAATGATTGTCGGTGTGGCAAAACTTGAAAACTCAAATCCCCTGTCTATATCAAATCTTTCAATGGCATAAATTAAACCTAGAGAAGCGACTTGATAAATGTCCTCGTATTCAATGCCTTTGTTGATATATTTTTTGGCTAGGATCTCTGTTATATACATGTGGCGTCTGATGAGTTCATTTCTTATTGCGATGTCTTTAGTATCTCTATAAAGACAGAATAATTCCTTAGTGCCAATATTCATCCATTCCTTCGCAATAGGACCATCTTTCTCTCTTTTTAAATATTTTTTATCCATTACGATCAGCCCCTAATTTATCAGTTTATTATTCAACGTCTTTGCTCATGATGATTTTGGTGCCATTGCCCTCAAAAGTTTGGATTTCAACGTCATCCATCAATGATTTGATGATAAATAAACCTAGACCATTTTCTTGTAGTTGACCTAATTCAGGTGCTTTATATGCTTCTTTGTCAAATCCTCTGCCGCTATCTTTCACTTCAATGATCAAACTACTTTCCATATTCTTGAGCTCCAACTGATAAGTTGGGCTATTGCCTGAATGTAAGACTGCATTGTTGCAAGCTTCCCCCACTGCAAGTTTGATATCTTCTATAGCTTCGATGTCGAATCCCATCTGATTGGCCACAAATGAAGCTGTCAAACGCGCAACGCTTACGTATTCAGGTCTACACGGTAAAGATAAATTTACTGATTCCCTCATTTTCTATTCCACCTTTTTTATGAATTAACGAATTGAAAAAATTTTATCTAAGCCCGTTAGAGTAAAAACTTTTGCAATACTTGGTTTGAGTTTTTCAAAGTGAACATTTTTTTCATTGACTTTAACATTCTTGTAAAAACTGATCAACACCCCTAAACCTGTACTGTCAATATACTCCAGATTTTCACAATTGAAAACGAAATCCAATTGTTTTTCATTGTTGAGCAGGAGCAATTCATCCTTGAATGTCGATTTTGAGCTGATGTCGATCTCACCATGTATTTCCACATTCCAAGTATTCTGTTTCTCATTGTAATTTGAAATCAATTTGAGTGCCATAAAATCCTCCCTATTCGAAGAAACCGCTTGATATATTATTTTTATTATACTATACCTTATAAAAAAAATCATGTTAAAAACCAAGCGCCAAACTCATATGAAATTTGGCGCATTAGGTTTTAGTCTTGAGTCACTGTTTCTATCTCGTCTTCTTCGTCTTGCTCGTTAATTTTTGCAATGGAAACCAAACGGGTTTCATCATCTACTTTCATAAGTCTAACCCCAGAAGTAATTCTACCAGTCACAGAAATATCTTCAACTTTGATTCTAATCATAACACCCATATCATTGATGATCATCAGATCGTCTGTATCTTCAACGACTTTTGCTCCTATGACATGTCCAGTCTTGTTTCCAATATTGTAAGTGATGATACCTTTTCCACCTCTTGTTTGTTGTCTGTACTCTGAAAGTTTAGTTCTTTTACCATAACCATTTTCGGAAACAGTAAGCAATTTTCCTGTTTCAGTTACTACATCCATTTCAATGACATAATCATTTGATGTGAGTTTTATTGCCCTGACACCAGTAGCGGTTCTACCCATTGCTCTGACATCCTCTTCACTAAATCTGATAGATTTACCATTGGCAGTCACAACGATGATATCATCTTTTCCACTGGTCATTCTTACAGAGATCAATTGATCGTCGTCGTTCAGATTGATAGCTATAAGACCTGATTTTCTGGATGTGTCAAATTGATCTAGAGTCGTCTTCTTGATAACACCATGTTTTGTACATAATGTCAGGAAGCCATCTTCAAAATCCTTGATTG
>JAWSUW010000175.1:0-6419 GCA_033549245.1 Bacillota bacterium
TCAACGCTTTTAAATATAATCAGTAGACACTATATATAGGCAAGTCATCACCAGCTAGGTAGTGGTGTTCAGTTTGAGACAAATTTGTTAACCCCAAAGTTAATATTATTGAAACACTTAACACCAAAAATACCTTAAAAATATATTCCTTTTTCAATTAAATCACCTCCTTCTGTTGAAAGTCCACCTCCCTTGAAATATAATATAACTAAATTTGAGAATTGAGGACTTAATCGATGCCGGAAAAAAGAAAGGAAACTAAAAATGTTTTACATGCACTAGGAATAGGTACTATTTTAAGAGATATACGAAATAATTACGAGCTAACATTGGATGAAGTGTCTAGCGCAACTGGAATTGCTTCTGAAACCATCAGAAGAATTGAAGTTAATAAGTACGAACCTAAATTATCAACTTTGGAAACACTTTCAGATTATTATAGAGTTGACCTCATAGAATTAATTGCTAGAAAGAGACGAAATAACAGCATTTTTTCAGAAGAGTTAGTAATGACAATAAATGAATATCTAAACAATCATGATTTTGATGGAATAAAGGCTTTTGCCAATTCGATGATTAATATTTCAGAAATTGATAATCTTTCTTCCGACTTAAATCTAAAGTCATTGCTTTATACGCTAAAATACATAAAATATGATCCAAATAATGGCCAAAATGATACCATCGCAGTTTTAGAGGATATTCTATTAAAATTATCTCAAACTCATCCAACTATGAATCAAAATTCTTATCCTTTTCCAATAGAAACAAGCATCCGTCTCTTGCTCTCTGTTGTATATAGACAAAATGGAAATTACAACAAAGCGATCGATTTGCTGAATAATCTAATTGATAAAATTCAAAAAATGCCTTTGATTAATGATAGATTTTCTGACTACCTTGCATCATCATATATAAACTTAGCTTATGTACATCACTCAAACAATAATCATAAAATGGTGATTGAAACTGTAAACAAAAGTTTTTCAAATGCTAAAGTAAACTACACACCTATAGCGTTGTCACATCTTCTCTACAGAAAAGGACTATCAATGCTTATTCTTGAAGAGATTGGTTATGAATCTTTCATTAACGTCTCATATTCACTAATGGACATAGAAACAAAAAAAATGATTGAAAATAATTTGTTGAAGAATTATAGTTATGTACTAAAAAATAGATGCCCTTAGGCAGTTACCAAGCGAGACAATTACTCAAACAGAATTAGTTAATATCCCATAATTATTGTTGTCAACCTAAAAACAGCCCATTATCATATTTGTTCTATGATAACGGGCTCTTCTTATCTTTTATGCATTAAGTGCCATTCGTTCATTTGTAAGTCTTTTATAGGTATTGTCTATAAATTCCAAAACATTTTTGATATCTGGATATTGTGTAGTGTCTTTATAAGTGGTAGAGATATTTTCTATCAGTTTCATTAGATCGGATAATGCCTGCTTGTAAAGTTTGTCAATGTCAAAATTCGGAAAATCCTTTTGATTTTCAATATGTCGATCCAATTCGTCGAGAATGGATGTAAGTACTTTCTCGTATTTCTTTGCATCCCTTCCAGGTTTGTCCAAAGTTTCATAAATGACTTCTTTGACCTTCGGAATATCCTCTTCTTTCTGCCAGAATGAAAATTGAAGGGCATTTAAATCTTCTGGGATACAATGGGTTCTACCTTCAAATATAGCACTTGCTTTGACCAGATTTCTGCTGAGTTTCAATCGTCTTGGTGAAATGGAGATATTGTGCTTTCCCTCTAGCTGAGTGGCAATGGTCACCATGCTTCTTGCTATTTCGGAACTCATCTTTATATTGGGAAGTTCATCTTGGATCAACATGAGTTCTGATAATTTGATTCTAGATTCACAGGTCAAATCATCATCCATCAGAATCATCTTCACTTTGTTGTCGGGATCTTTTAAAGGTTTAAGATGATACCGCGCCAGGAATCTGTCGTGAAGTGCCTGAAGTTTGAAGTCTGTTTCTTCAGCGTCTAGATCATCCTTTTGCTTCGGGAAGAAATTGGTGTCAGCCATGAAGAATCGAAGATTGGTTTTTATGGTCTCGGTTCCATTTTTGAACTCACCTTCGTTCAGAATGGTCAATAAACCAGAGTTGGCTACTTGATCGCTGACTCTATAGAATTCTGAGCAAAAGGCTATCACGGCGTCTGGTAAAAAACCTTTGTAATGGCGTTTGATAATGCCATGTGTTTTGAAATACGCGATGTCTGGAGCTCCAAAAATATTGTTTGGGGATATGTCAGCTCCCATTTGAATGTGAAAATAGGGAGTGCCTTTCGCTTGATCGAAATCCATGTGAGCCACAAATTCTCTTAGAATGGCAGACTTTGCTATCCCGGGTTCTCCCAGTACAATCATGTGGGTCCTTGAGATCATGGATAGCATCAGACAGGTCACAAATTCATCCACTTCATAATATTTGGAAGCGATGTGGTTGCGGATATCGTGTAATTTTTGGCTTGCAGCCATGAGTTCATTTGTTTTCATAAATCGTATCCTCCTATATCAAAGTGTATAATCGTTGATTCGTCAAGGTGTTCCAATTGCCTAAATTATCGCCTCTGATGTCGAGGATCTCATCTGAAATGAGGCCGATGTCACCGTAGTCGTTATAGGTATATGAATGCATAATTATGGTATAGAGTTTGAACTTTCGTTCTCTTTTGAGCTCGAGGAATTTCTCTCTGAAATTCGGATGAATCTCACATTGACCATCTGTAATGAATAAAATATCGCTGTTTTTATGCTTGGCTTGTTTTATGATTTCCATGGCTGTGGAGAGTGGTTTTTCAAAGTCAGTCCCACCACATATGAAAGTATCCATGATGTCCAGCACATCTCCCGCAGTTATTGTGAGTGGGTTGATTTCCTTGATGTATAAGGGTTCAGATGCAGATGCGAATTGGATCAGCACCAACTTTCGTTTTTGAATTTTTGAAATTTCCAGAATCGCCAAAATATGTGCAAGTGTCTCATCGAATTTCTTTCCTTGCATGGAACCTGAACCGTCGTAACATAAAATGATAGGTCCCTTTCTTTTGTCTTTTTTGGCTGCCATCTCAATAGTCAGAAGATTGTCATTGAGATATCTGTCGTAGAAGTCATTCTCAAATGCATCGATATCCAGTGCGATACCGATGAATTCATCCTCAATGAGTCCGTCGATGTCGTTTGAGTAACGTATGCCATCTTGTGGCGTTATTTTCTCCCGCTTTTTTTTATAGGCTATGGTGCTGGCGTGCTTTTTGTTTTTTCCCACTTTGTTGATGAATTCTATGAATCGGGCAGATTTAGTGCGACTGTATAGGGATATGATCTCATCAAATGTAAGATCTGAAATACTGCGTTCTGGTATACCAAGTGTCTTTACTTGATTGTTGAAGTGATCGAGTTTTTCACTTGTAGCCACAATGATGTCATCCCAGTCCAGCGACTCCATTTTTTTCCTAAGTTCATCGCGTTTGTCTTTGAGTTCGTTATTAAGTTCAGGGGTCAATTTCAATATCTCGGTTTCAGAAGGTGGGCTCTTTGGGGAAGCTTTTCCATCGATGATCTTATTTTGGTCCACATGTTCATTGTCGTCAATAGTATCCATTTGTTTATGGAATGGAGTGGCTCCTTGTGATTCGCCGATGGAAAAGGATTTTATAAAAGGTTTGAACCGGGATTCCAGATCTTCTTTGACATATTCTTCGTAATCTGAATCCACTTCGCCTTCTTTTCTAAGTACTTCTTCCAGAGCTTCCTCGACAGTTGTGGATGTTTCTGATTGATCGAGATGTTCCCTCACTTTTTCAATGTAGTCAGTAAGTGGTTTTTTATCCTCGTTTTCATAAGGTATTGAAGGTAATACTTTATTAGGCTCTGCTTCTGAATAATCAGAGTGCTTCGAAGATTCATCATTTTTACTGAGAAGTGGGATCAATGTAATTAAAAAGTCTTTAGGGTCTTCTGTTTCAGAAGAGGATAGAGATAAAATCTCATTGATCATATCTATTTCTATTGAATTTAGGATATCAGTAAATTCATAGTTTTGAAAGTCGTTACTTATAGTGTTTGACAATAAATTGTTGTAGGACTCTATGTGCTCTTCCATCTCGCTCAGTAATTCGGTTCCTCTCAGTTTTTCGAGCAGCTGATCCAGCAGAAGCTTCATGGCAAGATAAGATTCACCTTTAGAACCTGCGCACCTCATCCTAAGAATTGTAGTTCTGGGATGTGAGGCGAATGATTCAATGATGACATCGTGCATTGAAACGGAATCTTCGGAGTTGAGTTTTATTACAATTTTGTATAGAATAAGATATAGATCCATTGAAATTGCATCGAACTCGGGAATGAGTCTTTGACCGTTGTCGATGAACTGTCTCAACAAATTTGAATTTGCAAGGGTTTCCGTGAATACAAGCTCATCCATCAAATTGTGGGCTACTATACTTTGCAAAACATCACCGCCTTTATATGATGTAGAAATGTTTACCCTAAAGTACACTTCATAATCTGATAACAATTATAATGCCAAATTTACTAATAATGTTTGTTACTTACTACTAAATAAAATGACTTTATCGTCTGAAAATTTAGTCTATTACAATAATGAGATAAATGTGTAAAAAAAGATATAATGAGTGTGAGACGTACTGAATTATTGTTGGAGGTCATTAAAATGAAAACATTTGAATACTTAAGACCAACGTCGTTAAAAGAAGCGTTGGACATGTTAAAGAAACATGACGGAAATGTATCCATACTCAATGGGGGAACTGACCTTATAGTAAGGATGCGCGAAGGTCATTCTTCACCAGAAATCGTTATGGACATCAAAAAAATACCTGGACTCGATCAAATTCAAGTTGATGAAGACCGGATTACAATCGGTGCAACTGTATTGCTCAATGACTTGGGATTGAATGAAGTCATTAAAACCAGATATCCATATCTGGCACAAGCCGCATTGTCGGTTGGATCGAAGCAAGTCAGAAACAGAGCGACATGTATAGGCAATATTTGCAATGCCTCACCGCTTGCAGATACAGCTACCCCACTTCTCGCTTTAAATGCGGATGTCCATATCTATGGAGAAGAGGGTATAAAGTCAGTACCGCTTAAAGATTTTTTTGTGTTTGTAAGAAAAACGATACTGAAGCCTACTGAAATCGTTACAGGCATTTCATTCAAACAAGATCCTGAAGCGCTTGGCATATTCACGAAAATGTCTCGTCGTAAAGAAGTGGATCTTTCCACTGTGTGTTCCACTGTAATACGTTCAGGTTCTGAATATAGAATCAGTTGTGGGGCTGTAGCGCCTACACCTGTTAGATTAGCTAAAACTGAAGCGTTTTTAACCGGAAAGACATTGACTAGTGATATTATCGATGAGGCATGCAAATTAGCTGCTGGAGAAGTTACTCCAATCAGCGACATCAGAGCTTCGGAAGAGTATAGACGTGAAATGGTCGGAGTTATGCTTCGCCATGCGCTCACAGAATGGCTATAGGAGGATTAATCATGAAAACATTGATAGAATTTACGCTCAATGGCGAAGTTGTTGAGTGTTTGGTAGATAATCAAAGAACTCTACTTAAGATGATCAGAGAAGATTTCGATCTTACTGGCGCTAAAGAAGGTTGTGGCGCTGGTGAATGTGGTGCATGCACAATCATTGTGAATGGCAAGGCGCTGAATGCTTGTCTCGTACTAGCGGTAGAAGCAGATGGTACTGAGATTACAACAATAGAAGGATTGGTAGTGGACGGAGAGCTTGATCCGCTTCAAGTGTCATTCATAGACAATGCGGCACTTCAATGTGGCTATTGCACACCGGGAATGATTATGACTGCAAAAGCGATGCTCGAAGAAAATCCACATCCAACTGAAAATGAAATCAAAGAAGGCATCAGCGGAAACTTATGCCGTTGTACCGGCTATAAAAAAATAATAGAGGCAATCCAAGTAGTTGCTGACCAAAATAAAGCGTAGGAGGTGGGAGATTTGAAATTTGTAGGAACTAGCGTAAAACGTGTCGACGGAGTTAAAAAAGTCACAGGCTCCTTAAAATATGTGGATGACATCAAATTATCAAAAATGCTTTACGTCGCTGTAAAGAGAAGTCCTCATCCACACGCAAAAATATTGAATATCAATTTTGAAAAAGCTTTGGCCATCAAAGGTGTCAAAGATATAATCACTGGAGATTTATTCACAAAACGTGGTGGACTTTACCTTGAAGACAAGAACTTTTTAGCTGTTGGAAAAGTAAGATATAGAGGAGAAGCTGTAGTGGCTGTTTGCGCTATTTCAGAGGAAATCGCCCAATCTGCGCTTGAGTTCATCGATATTGAATACGAGGTGTTACCGGCAGTCACCAACGCCAAAGATGCCATG
>JAWSUW010000176.1:0-6380 GCA_033549245.1 Bacillota bacterium
GTCCTGTATGCGGAAATATCGCCCTGGAATGAGCAGCTGTCAATGACCACACTGTTCGTTTTTGACGAGCTGCCCGCACTGCTGTAAACAATAAAGACCGGGTTTCCTTCACTTAAGTTGGTAAAGGCGACATCGCGCAGGACCAGATCCCTGATCCCGGCAGGGTCAAAGAGAACCGTTGTGCTGCTGTTGTTGAATATCAGCTCCGCTCTGCCAGTGCCATACACTTCAATGCTGGGGTTCGTTACTCTCGTGGGTGTTGTGCCCATGTGGTACACATCATCGATGATGATGATGCCATGTTCGTTCAGTGCCTCGTTAAACCGTGCCGCATTGTGATTCGCTGCACTGCTGTCATTGGGCACCATACCGTATGCACTGGCAAATACCTCTAATCCAAGTAATCCAAGTTCGGCTTCGGAAATTATTTCCGGTTCAGGCTCGACAATTATTTCCGGTTCAGACTCGACAATTATTTCCGGTTCAGAAGTCGACTGTTTAACCGTCCACGCCGGTCTTCCAGTTCCCTTATCACTGTTTCTGCTACTAACAGGCTTAGCTGATGTTGTCACTGTACCCAACAAGAATGCAAAAGCAACCAATAATACAACAATCTTTTTCATCATTGAAACTCCTTTCGGCAGCTGGCTGTCTTCCTTTTCAGGTAAGACCCTTTAGTTTTGCGTCCCAGCTTTTCAGCTGGTTTGCCTTTATCGACGATAAGCTTCGCCAAAAAAATAACAAAAAACCCCCTTTCGGTAACTGGCTGCCATTTTACAGGCCCTTAAGTTTTGCGTCCCTGGCTTTCGACAGGTTTGCCTTTGTCGCTGAAAAGTTCCTTTTCAACATTATTCTATTAACGTTAACATAACACATTATTTCAGGTGATGCAATCTAAATTTTCATTTCCCCGGTTCACCGGCCAACTTGAGAAGACGGCCGGTTTCTGATCATTTATTGATGATTCATCAGATCATGGTATACTGATAGAAAGAAGAAAATCAAACTTATGCTTAGAGTTTGCGTACAGATTATTAGACCGTTTTTTAAGCGAATTTTCACATAATCTTCCTGGCAACAATCTTAAATGGGGTGCTCCTAAATGATCAACATCCACAGCCATATCCTTTTCGGCCTCGACGACGGCGCCAAAAACATGGCAGAGTCACTGGAAATGGCCAATATCGCAGTTCGAGATGGAGTTAAAGGCATCATTGCAACGCCTCATTACGGGCGTCATTTTGTTGATTACAACACTGCACTCATGAAGAAGAATTTCAGGATTCTTGAAGAACAAATAGTTGCACAAGGATTACCCGTCACGCTCTATCCAGGACATGAAGCCTATCTGGATGAATTTCTCCTGAAAAACCTAAAGAGCGGCAACTGTCTAACACTCGCAGGAAGCCGGTATGTGCTCGTAGAAATTCTGCACATCGTCAATCTAGATATTACAAAAAGAATGTTATTCGATATCGCCTGCAGCCAGTATGTTCCTGTGATTGCCCACTGCGAACGGTTGCTGGAAAAAAAGGAGGATCATCATCGCTTGAGAGCATTAAGAGAAATGGGCTGTTTGCTGCAGGTGAATGTCAACCCGCTGCTCAACACAAGGCAACCGTGGTTAAAAACATGGATGCATCAGGGATTAAAGGAAAAAAGCATCAGTTTCGTTGCCGATGACTCTCATGGAACCAGTTTGCGGCCACCCATGATGAAACAGGCTTATGAATACATTTTCAAAAACATAGGGTCTTCAATTGCTGATGAAGTACTGATCAAGAACCCGCAAAAAGTGATATCGAACCAATCCCTCCACGTTTAGCTCACGTTTCTTTCACTGGTATAGATTCTGGAAGTGAGAATGGTTTATTGAAATTTTATCAAATTACATCGATGCTAAATAAACTCTATATATTTCACTGTAATACGCCGACAAATTGTTTATTTTGTTAAAATGCTCTAACGTATTTGATGACAAACGACTATATTCATTAATATCACATGAAATTTCGACTACCTTTTCTGCCAGCATATCATCGTCTTCTGATAAATAGCCCGTTTTGTCATTTTGAATCACATCGACCAAACCATCTACAGGTGTGCTGACAATTGGTACCCCTAAAGCCATTGCTTCAAGAGCACACATTGGAGTACCTTCAAATCTCGATGTCATTATCATCACTTTTGCATCTTTTACAATCTTTAAGGGATTACTGAGAAAGCCTAAAAACGATATATTATCTTGTATTTTATTACGCCTTACAATATCCTGTGCCTTTTTTTCTAATTCACCAGTTCCAATAATTGCTGCTCTTAAGTCTTCTTTTATTTTGATCGCTTTTACCAGTACATTTATTAATCTTTCTGGGTTTTTTTGATAGGATAACCGTCCCAGGTAAACAACATCATAGTCGTAATTTTTTGCATCGGATTGGCTTTTCATTATTATTTTTTTCGGGTCAATCACATTGTAGAGTATCGAACTCCTACTAATAAGCCTATCCTTAAACTTATATTTATTAAATGATGAGTTAGACACCCAAAAAATATGCTTAAATCGGTTTGCTCTGGCTAGATATATTATTGTTTTAATGTTACATTTGCTCATGTTTTCGTGATTAACATGCATATGTGAAACTATTTTCGCCTTTTTACTAAAAAATGATGCTACTACACTCGCTCTTACGTCATGAGCATGAATAATATCAGGTTGATATTCCTTTACTGCTTTTGAAACTTCATTAATGCTAACTTTTGTTAAGGGATAAAACTTTATATCCTCTTTTTCACAAGCTTCTCTAATTTGCCCATCTCTGCTTGCATAAACCATTTCAAAGCTCTCGTCATTAAATAGATTTATTATTTGAAAAACAACATTTTCAGCTCCTGAAAACCTATTACTGCTTAAAAGGTGTAACACTTTTATTTTTTTCTTTGGCGGCATCTTCTCACCTCATACTCTCCGAAGTATATCGTGAGCATCGCTTTTTTAACGTTCACAACATCAAACTGATTGATAGTTTCAAATTGCTCCTGATCAAATATCTCAATCCTAATCTGTGTCTTACTTGTTGCTCTCTTCGGCAGATCCTCCTGATGCATTAGGATATCTTAATCAGTTTCCAACGCCTTCTCGGTATATTACATGAAAAAAATGTCAGCTTGATTGCCAAGTTTAAAGGTTTTTATACAGCTCCCTCATCTGTTCTTTCACAACCCATTTATCATATTTTTTCCCTTCCTCTTTGTTCCTCATTCCCATTTCATCTCTAAGCTTTTCATTTGCAATAATTCTATTAATGCTTTCAGCAATACCAAAATGATCTTCCGGATCATGCAAGTAACCACCATTTCCATCCTGAATAAGATCCGTATTCCCCCTGATTCTAGATGCAATAATAGGTAGACCGACCGACATCGCTTCCATCAAAGCAACAGATAGACCTTCCCTGTGTGAAGGCAAAACAAACACATCTGAAATCTTACATATCTCAGGAATATCCTTTCTAAATCCTAACAAATGGACCCGGTCTCCTATACTGAGTTCTTTGCTTAAGGACCGCAAATGTCCTTCTTGCTGCCCTTGCCCACATATTACATAATGGATGCCTGGATTATTTATCTTCGCTATGGCTTTAATAACAACTTCGTGGTTTTTGTTTTTATTGAGCTCGCCAACGGATAGAACAACAAATGCTTCTTTTGGCAAAGCTAATTCATTACGTTTTAAGTCTTTGTCAATTTCGGTTGTGTAAAATTTTTCTGAATCGATACCAATACCAGGTATATATTTGACATTTTTAGCATGCAATTTGCTTTTAGCCCTCTCAAAATCTTCTTTGTTAATTGTAATAAGAACATCAGTATACCTGGCCAACACTCTTTCAATTGGATAATAGATTAACCAATTCACAAATGGAGCACCCCTATAAAAATGGAACCCGTGAGCCGTATATATTACCTTAGTACCTTTTTTTCTTAATCTATTCGCTGCTAATCTTGTATGCAAAGCTGCGATAGGTGTATGACAATGAATCAAATCATAATTGTTTTGGCAAATAAGATCCTTCAGTTTTTTGAACGCTACTAAATTGTTATTGCTTAAAGGGTTACGAGTAAACTCAATTTCGTTAATGATGATATTCTTATTTAGAAGTTCGTTTTTAAACTCAACAATCCTCTCTTCAGAAGTGTTATTGCCTGTTGTAAAATTAGCAGCAACCTGCACATCATAATCATTGAGTAATATCGAAATATCGTTCATGCAGAACTGATCTATGGTTGATGCTACAGTTGTCACGACCAGGGCTTTTCTATTTGCTTTCATTTCGCAACTCCCAACATCACATCTTTGCATTTCTATAGCAATCGATATATTGCTCTACTTCTAGTCTTATTCCATCCTCAAAAGGCATAGGGCTAAATCCAAAGTCTTTTAAAGCCTCGCTGTGAGAAAGCGAGCGATCTTCTCCCATTCTCCGCATTTGCTCCACAAAATCGATCCTCCCAAAGGTGGATATTTTTACTGCTCTGGCCAATAAAACTCCTACCCAAAGAGGAATACTTATAAAAGTGGTTTTTTTATTGAGATTATCGCTGATCATCTTAAACACTAGTATCATCGACAGGGGCTGTTCACCAGACAAGTCATATTTTTTACCGGCTGTTTTTTGCGGAGACATTAATACATCATAAAAAGCCCTTCCTAAATCTCTGGCATTAACCGGCTGGATTAAACTTTTCCCTCCATCAATCAATGGCATTATTCTGAATTTATCTATCATCTTAATGAACTTACTCATATTACTGTCACACAGATCTCCGTAAATCATTGTGGGTCTCAGAATTGTAACCTTAGTTGGACAACCTGAAACTGATGTCAATTTATTTACCTTTTTCTCCACTTCCTTATATCTTTGAGAAGCGAATTTGAAATTTGAATAGATGCCTGCTGTATGCACCAAAATAGCACGGCTAACATTATTCGCAATTGCTTCTTCCACAATCGTTGGTGAGTGATAAATGTTATAGATGTGCATTATGGCATCGACACCATTTACAGAATTTTTGATAATATTTTTGTCGCTCAGATTACCGTAAACCTTCTCAATGTTTAATCCGCTATTATCCAGCATTGAAGTGTCGGATGTTTCTCTTACGATACAGCGAATTGGTCCTTCATATTTATTATTAATAAGCTCTTGCAAGAAATATCTGCCTGAATGACCTGTAATCCCTGTTACTAACAACATATGCTCACCCCTATTGTTGCACTGATGCCTTATCAGTCTTTTTATTGCCAGTTCCACCTTCAACGACACCATCACTCTTCAAGACACTAAAAATCGTCCCAAAAAAACATTTGACATCCATCAAAAGGCCAATCTTGCCAACGTATTCTCCATCTAATTTTGCTTTGACATCAATCTCAATTTCATCCCTACCATTAATCTGCGCCCAGCCTGTGAGACCAACCGGCACATCATTAGCACCATACTTGTCTCTCTCTTCAATCAAGTCATACTGGTTACAGAGAGCTGGTCTAGGACCGATAATACTCATCTCACCCTTAAAGATGTTAATGATTTGGGGCAGTTCATCTAGACTTGTTTTTCTCAAAAACCTGCCAACTTTAGTAATCCACTGATCCGGATTCTCCAGAAGATGTTTGGGTGTATCCTTCGGCGTATCAATACGCATGGTGCGAAATTTAAACATAATAAAATGACTCTTATGAATCCCGACGCGGTATTGTTTGAAAAAGGCTGGTCCAGTCGAGTCAAGCTTAATCGCCAATATAATTACTAAAAACACAGGAGCTAAAATCATAAGCCCAAACCCTGATAGCATGATATCAATGAATCTCTTGATTTTTAAGTAATCCATATACCGTTCACTCCAACCTAACATATTCTCAATTTAAACGCTCCCCTGAATATAAACCCTCTGCTTCTACCTTAATGTGGTTTGTTAACCGCACATACAGCCTTCGCTACTGCTTGCAGTTCTGATGTAACAGAGCTCGTTATTCCTAGTTCCCAAAAAGTATATCAATAATCATGCATAAACTTATCACACTCTTCACAGTCACCCATAGCGAAGTCTACGTTTTTACAGAGAAGATCTATTCTCATGGTGCCCATTGAATATTTATTAATACCCTTAAAGGAACGAATATCACACATAGACTCGTTTGCATTTATGACTTACAGTATTGAATACTAGTAGTCCCTTGTAAAATTGTCTTTGTACATTGGATGGCAATTAACCTCAATCTTGTCACAAACATGTAAATTTCTTGCTTGCAAAAAGCAATATTGGGTATTGAATCTTTGCATGCGTTGAAAATTCGTTCGGAGGACACCTAACCTTTAAGC
>JAWSUW010000177.1:0-6124 GCA_033549245.1 Bacillota bacterium
CTGAACTTGTTCCACATATTGTTAAGCAGGACTTCTCCCTTTATCAATTCTCCAGATTCGAAAACTTTCCTGGTTAATACACGAATCCCCCCACCACTTAAGTCCAGAGATTCAAAAGAAAATTTTTCTATGGTGGCTTCTTCTATGATCACATCTTTCTCGTTTTTAAATTTTGTGTTCAAAAGCGCTTTTTTCTCCGCAATCTCATGTTCAGGAATTTTTTTCTCAATCAGAAAATGTCCTTTGGATTTGAAATTCACACGATAAAATTTCCTGCGTTGAATCCTTTTGATTTCGGAATCCAATTTTATAGAGACGCTGGGCAGATTGTCATATAGAAGTCTTTCAATCATAATTCCTTTAAATAAATACATCCCCTGGTTTTCAATATAAAATCTGAAGTAATATCCATAACGTCTTTCCATGGCATACAAATGCCCTTCATGAATTGGGTTGGAAATGATCAATCGTTCATCATTTACAACTTCATACACAAAAGACGATAATGTATAAGACTCCTGATTGTTTACATAAATCATTATGTCAAGAGTATCTGCAATGTTAAAAAATTTAGTAAACCCTTCCATGGAAACCACCTTAAATTTTATTGATCAACTTATTGAGAAAACTTCTGAAACTGTGGTTGTTCTTATTGTACTTACCATTATTGTCCAGATTATAAGCTATATTTTCGATCCCTTTACTTGCGATAGCGCGTGGATACGCCTCTAGGAGGGGAATTTGTCTTCTGACCGCACGTTTCAGATTGTTGTCTTCGAATATGTAACCAAGGTTTTCAAGTTCCCTGTTCAGGAACTTGGATACAGCTTGTTGCATTTTGCCGAAAACTTCATCCCCCTCTTCATTGCTTTCTACCCTGTTGATGATCAGTTTGATTTTCTTCTGGTCATCCATGACAATATTCTTCACAAGTGCATAGGCGTCAGTAATGGAAGTTGGATCGGGAGTGATTACAACGATCACATCAGATGCTGCATCAATGAACGATAGGACGGACTTGCTGAGTCCAGCACCTGTATCAATTAATATATAATCAGAAACCGCATTGAAATAAGCGAGTGAATGTATCAACTTCTCCAATTGTTCGGAATCGAGATCAATCAGATCCATAATTCCCGAACCACCAGATATGATATTGATGTCATGTAATCCTTTGACAATAATATCTTGAACTGGAATTTCTCCCTTGATGACATGTGACAAATTATATTTTGGCACTAGTCCAAAAAGAACGTCAACATTTGCAAGACCAAGATCTGCATCTATTATGGTGACGCTTTTGCCTTGTTTGGCGAGAGCAATACCCAAATTGACTGTGAAATTGGTTTTCCCCACTCCACCTTTGCCACTGGATATTGTAATTATTCTGGCATCAATGACATCTTTTTCAATGACTTCTTGGTCGCCAATTATATCTCTGAGCTTTTGAGCTTGATCCATTTTTTCCCCCGATAAAAGCCTATTTTTGAACATCAAAAATATATTGTATGATTTTTTCCTTGTCAGCTTCTTCAATATCATCAGGCACACTTTGTCCGATAGTGAAATATGAAAGCGGTTTTCCAGTCACAACCTTGAGATTCAGGATATTACCATAGGAAGTCGCCTCATCCAGTTTTGTGAATAATAATCTATAATCATCCAGAAAATCATATGACTCGATGATGCTTTTCATATCTTTATAACTGGTGGTCATACTCATGACGAGGAATACTTTGACCGAGTCAAGAAATTTGATCAGTTCGTCGTAATCCGATTTGAGTTCCTTGCTCTTGTGGCTTCGACCTGCAGTATCAATAAGAATATAATCCTTATCACGGAACTTGTATAGTGCCTCTTCAAGTTCACCTGCCTCATATATGACTTCAAGAGGGATTCCGAGAATCTCACTATAGGTCTTGAGTTGTTCAACTGCAGCAATCCTATAGGTGTCCGCAGTGATCAGTCCTATTTTTTTGTTGTCTACAAGTGTCAGTCTCGCTGCAATCTTGGCTAGAGTCGTGGTCTTTCCTACGCCTGTTGGTCCGAGGAACATATACACACTTGGTTTGCCTTGTATGTCACGATCAATCGTCTTGATGTCGCCAAGATATTCTCTTGCGATAACTTTCATGGCATTGATTACAGTGTCATGGTTTTTTTCATTAAGGCTAATTTGTCTTTGAACGATTTCTAGAATCTTCTTGGCAATGGATTCTTGAATATCTCTCTGCTTCAGGAAATCCACATAAAAATCTTCTTGAGAGGTCTGAGTAACCTCAGCAGCTGGAGTTTGATGCTCGATATGGTCCACTTTTTCGATAAGCATCTGAACCATCTTTTTGAGTTCCACCATTTCCATATTGATTGTTGTATCCATTTTTTTCTCAGGATCAAGTGAGGAAAATTCTGCAGGCTTGGGTTGCTGTGTTTGGACGACCTGCTGTTCCTGTGGTCGGTTCACCCTTGATGTCGTAATAGGCTCATCTATGGCAGCTACCACCTCAATAACGGGCTTTTTGAAGAATTTGAACAATCCACCAGACTTTATTTTACGTGTATTGAGTATGACCGCATCCATACCAAGCTCGTTTTTAATTTTGATCATTGCTTCATTCATATCTTTGACTAAATATCTTTTAACTTTCATTAAGCACTCACCATCCCTGCAGACTCAACATCGATATCTGATTCTATTTCATTATATGATAAAACCACCAATTCTGGAATTGCCTGTTCAGTGATCCTTTTAAAGTAAAATCTTACAATTGGTGCAGTTACAACAATTGCTTGCTCTCCCATCTGTAATAGCTTTTTGATTTCCTCTGACAGATGAGCCAGTATCGATTGTGTTGTCATTGGATCGATGGACAGAAATGTACCGTTCTCATTTTGATCAATGGATTCCATCAACATATTCTCAAGCGATTGTTCCAGTGTGACGACTTTAGCCTGACCAAATGGAAAATATTGCTTTGTGATCTGTCTTGAGAGCTTTTGTCTTACATATTCTGTGAGAATATTCACATCTCGAGTCGAACGGGCATGATCTGCAAGCCCTTCCAAAATAGTCACTAGATTTCTTATTGAGATACTTTCTTTCAAAAGATTTGATAGCACTTTTTGAACATCTCCAATCATCATCAAGTTTGGAATGAGTTCTTCCAGTAACGCCGGATTGGACTCTCTTATGTTGTCGATCAACTGTTTGACATCTTCTCTGCTCAAAAGTTCATGACTATGTTTTTTTATGACTTCAGTGAGATGTGTCGATATCACTGATGATGGGTCAACAACAGTATAACCTAACAATTCGGCTTTCTCCCTCAGATCGGATTTAATCCACTTGGCAGGTAATCCAAAAGCAGGCTCCACTGTGTCTATGCCTTCAATCTCACCTTCAACAGCACCAGGACTCATTGCAAGATAGTGATCAAATACGATGTTTCCGGTGGCTATATCATTGCCTTTGATTTTAATCAGATATTGATTGGCATCCAGTTGTATATTATCTCTTAAACGAATCATCGGTACAATAAGTCCCAGTTCAAGGGCTATCTGTCTTCTGATCATCACCAGTCTATCAAATAAATCTCCACCTTGGTTAGGATCAGCTAATGGAATTATTCCATAGCCAAACTCAAGTTCTATAGGATCCACTTGTAAAAGTGGTATGATATTTTCAGGACGTCTCATATCTTCTCTTGTAGTGTCTTCCACTTTTTCTTCTGCCTCAGCATCAAGTGCAACTTTCCTATCGCCTTGAACCGACCTGTATCCCAAAATAAGTGCAATCGCTCCGACTGCTAAAAATGGAATGGAAGGAAGTGGTGTTGCTGCTCCGAGTAAAATCAATACTCCTCCGACAATATACATGACCACAGATCTGGCAAACAATTGATTAACCACATCGGTACCAAGGCTTTCCTCGGACGCGGATCTGGTTACGATGATACCAGTTGCCACAGAGATCATAAGAGCCGGAAGTTGACTCACAAGACCATCGCCAACAGTCAAAAGTGTGAATTTCTCGATTGATTCGGGAAGCGATAACCCCATTGTGAACGAACCTAGTAAAAAGCCTGCAAGAATGTTGATCACTGTAATTAAAATTCCGGCAATGGCATCACCTTTGACGAATTTACTCGCACCATCCATAGCTCCATAGAAATCCGCTTCACGTTGAATTTTCTTTCTACGTAGTTTTGCGTCATTCTCATTGATCAAACCGGAATTCAAGTCAGCATCAATAGCCATTTGTTTTCCGGGCATCGCATCGAGTGTAAAACGTGCTGCAACTTCAGAAACACGCTCAGAACCTTTAGTGATAACCAGAAACTGAATGATGACAATAATTACAAATATAATAAAACCGACTATCGCATTTCCACCGATAACAAAGTTTCCGAACGCGGCAATAACATCTCCAGCTTCACCAGTACTGAGTATATATCTGGTTGTGGAAATGTTAAGGGCGAGCCTAAACATGGTCGTTATCAGCAATATGGAAGGAAATACACTGAATTCCAGAGTCTCCTTGACAAACATGGATAAGACCAGTATGGTCAATGCCAATGATATGTTGAGTGCTAAAAAAAAGTCCAGAAAATTGAGCGGAATTGGTATGATAATCAGCATTATGATGATTATGACCAGTGCCGCAACACCGATGTCACTAAAACGCATTTATTGCCTCCTAAGCGTCTTTTTTGAGTGTATATACATATGCCAAAACTTCAGCGACAGCCTCATAGAAATCGGGAGGTACAAATGTACCGATATCCACAGATTTGTATAACGCTTGTGCAAGAGGTTTGTTTTCAACAATAGGCACCTTGTTCTCTGTGGCTACCCTTTTGATATTCTGTGCGATCAAATCTTGTCCTTTGCCAACTACGACAGGTGCATCACCCTTATTGGTGTCGTATTTGATTGCAACTGCAAAATGAGTTGGATTTGTGATGACGACATCCGCTTTTGGGATTTCCTGCATCATTCTACTCATTGCGAATGCTCTTTGTTTCTCTTTAATTTTTGCTTTAAGTTGAGGATCCCCTTCACTTTGCTTGTATTCATCTTTGACTTCTTGTTTTGTCATCATGATATCTTTTCTGTTCTTCCATCTTTTGAATGCAAAATCAAATACCGCAATAACAAGCAAGATAAGTGCAGACCTAAGAACTACACCAAAGACCATATCCCACATGACAACTACAATTTGACCAGTCTCAAGTTCCATGGTGATCAGCAGATCGCTGAGTCTAGTGTTCAAATACACCACAGAAACATATATGATCAAAGTAGCCTTAAAAACAGACTTCAACATCTCAACCAAAGATCGGGAAGAAAACATATTTTTTAATCCCTTTAAAGGATTGATTTTACTCAATTTAGGTTTAATGGTTTCTACAGTGAACAAAACACCAACTTGCATATAAGAAAGCAAAACACCAATAACCATAGCGACTACAAGTGGTGGCAATGACAATTTCAAAATGAGCAAAACCGTTTCTTGCCAAAGCAAGTTGATCCCATTTCCGGAATAAAGCAGTGATGTGTCTTCAGAAAGATGCATTGCAAACCGATAAAAACCAAACATCTCATCGATATAAAATTGACTTAAAAATGAGAGTGTAGCAAAAACAGCAAGTAGGGACAGAGCACCGTTTAAATCTTTTGACTGTGCAATCTGACCCTTTTCCCGTGTGTCTTTTATTTTTTTTGAGGTGGGTTGCTCTGTCTTCTCCTCAGAAAAGAGCTGTAAATCAAAATACTTAAGCATGAGTCACCTTCTTATGGGAATAGACTGAAAAACTTTTGCACATAATAAAATCCGGAATGAAGGATTTCAGAAAAAATTTCATAATAAAATGGCATCAACATGATGAAAAGCAGGAAACCAAAAAAAATCTTAAATGGCATACCCAATATGAACACATTCATTCCCGGCATTGCTTTTGCAAGAAGTCCAAGGATTATATTCGCAATCAATACTGTGATTATGAATGGGGCAGCCACCTGAAATCCGATAACGAAAGTCTGTGCTAGAATTTCGAGAATCAACGCATATGCATTGAATGCAAAGAAATTCGACCCAAGTGGAATACGCTCATAAGAAACGACT
>JAWSUW010000178.1:0-6073 GCA_033549245.1 Bacillota bacterium
CATCTTCTGAGTATTCCCAGCTGTCTGCTACTACGCCTTCATATTCGCCTTCGAAGTTTCTAGAGATCAGTCCTTCGAAAACCATATCAACCACGTATCCGTCATATGCTGATGAATAGTAAAGAGGGTTGAAGTTACCTGATGCTTCAGTGATTCCCACTACTAGCGTGCCACTTGGCTCTTCCGCTACTGGTTCTGTTGGTGCCGGATCTTCTGTGCTTGCTGGCGGTGTCTCTACTACCGGAGTAGTGTCTTCGGCTTTAGGACTACAACCTGCCAAGAACGCGGTAGATACCAATACTAAGCAAAGAAATAAAACTAACGATTTCTTCATTCTAAATAATCCTCCTTCTTAAAATTGACGGGTCTGGTGGTGAGCGACCCTATTTATATAAACCCCAAGGTTCATATCTAAAAAAATTTCTATGGATTATTTAATATATTACACTACGATTTTTAACAAATCAAGCAAAATGTTATAAAACGTTCAAAGAATTGTAACATTGATTTAATATCCATTACTAATATATAACATTTTCGACTAAATTGAAATATATTTTCAGAATATTACATCACATGAATCCTTTTGTTACGATTATGTAACAAATTGCGATTGCTACGTTACCCGATTTAATATGTTTTAAATATAATTATCTCAAATGCATATTACGGAATCCGAATTAAAACATAAAAAAATAAAGCACTTCTGCCACAACCCTTTCAATGTACACTGTTAAACGATTGTCAAAATCGTTTTTCCATGTATACACCACTTCTGACAACTATGCGTCGTCCACAAGTTTAGGTTATGGCAAAAGTACTTTTATTTATTAATAAATCTTAACAATTTGTTCACACTTATAGCATGATCCAAATAAGAAGTATGGCAACAACACAGAGAATTCTCGTTGCCAAAAGCACTTTCTCCGTGGGGGCATTTCTATTAAACTTCCAGAATTCAGTAATCTTGATAAATAATGATGGATTGATGATTCCAAAAGCCAAAAGTACTGTCATAAATATTTTTCCAACCATTTACGCCTCCTCTATGTTTGCCAGGTCTATTCTACAGTTACAGATTTCGCGAGGTTACGCGGTTTATCCACATCATTTCCACGGAGTGCTGAGACATAATATGCAAAAAGTTGCATCGGGATAATAGCAAGAAGAGGTGCTAAAGCGTCACTTGTATTTGGAATGTAAAACACTTCATCAGCAGTCTTGTCAATTTGCAAGTGGCCTTCTTTAGCAATCGCAAATACATGAGCGCCACGAGCTTTTACCTCTTTGATGTTTGAAAGCATCTTGTCATACAGTCTATCTTGTGTAGCAAGAGCAACAACAAAAGTCTCATCCTCGATCAGAGCGATAGTACCATGCTTAAGTTCACCTGCTGGAATGGCAAATGAATTAATATAGGATATTTCTTTAAGTTTCAGTGATGCTTCCATCGCAAGATCCGAATCTACTCCTCTACCCATGAAAAACACCTTCTCGTTATTGAATTGCTTGGCAGCCAACTTTTGGATTTCTTCGCTTTTTGCAAGCACTTCAGCTACTTTTTCAGGTAAGGTCTTCATTTCTGATATCGTGGCTTTAAATTCTTGTTCAGTTAATTCTCCGTTCATTCTTCCAAAATGCATCGCAATCAGGTAAAAGGCAATTAATTGTGTAGTGAACGCTTTAGTGGATGCAACTCCAATTTCAGGTCCTGCCCAGGTATAGAATAGATCATCCGATTCCCTTGCCACAGAACTTCCAACAACATTGACTATGCTAAGAACTCTAGCACCTTTTCTTTTTGCTTCTCGCAGAGATTGAAGTGTATCAAGCGTCTCTCCCGATTGTGATACCGCTATAAAGAGAGTTCTTTCATCGATAAACGGATCTCTGTATCTGAATTCTGATGCGACATCACATTCCACTGGAATTTTTGCGAAAGCCTCAATGGCTCTTCTGCCTACAAGACCAGCATGATAAGCTGTACCACAAGCGACGATGTATATCTTATTAATGTTTTTGAGTTCATCTGCTGTAAGACGAATTCCTTCCATTGCGAGATCATCCTCAGCATTCAATCTTCTGAATAAAGTCTCTTTTACACCTTTAGGTTGCTCAAAAATCTCCTTAAGCGTAAAGTGTTCAAAACCTTCTTTTTCTGCCGCATCAATGTCCCACGTTACTTTATAGATATCTCTTTTCTGCTCTTGTCCGAGTGAATTGTATATAGTGACTTTATCTTTTCTCAAATCCACAAATTCATCATTTTCAATCAACAATATATCACGGGTGTATTTTAATAGTGCCGGTATATCGGAGGCAATGAAATTCTCATTCACACCTAATCCGACAATCAATGGACTATCTTTTCTCACAGCCACCAAACGATCTGGCTCATCTTTGGCGATGACTCCAATTGCGTAAGCACCTTCCATGCGGTCTGCAGCTTTTCTTACAGCACTCATCAGATCGCCATCATAATAGTAATCAATCAAGTGGGCTATGACTTCTGTGTCTGTCTCAGATTTGAAAAGACACTTTTTGTCATTGATCAACCAATCCTTGATTTCCATATAGTTCTCTATGATCCCGTTGTGAATAACTGCAATCGTCTCGTTGCCATTGGTGTGAGGATGTGCGTTGACATCTGAAGGAGCACCGTGTGTCGCCCATCTTGTATGTCCGATCCCCAGACTTGTATTCATGTCCAAATCGATAATACTTTCAAGATTTGAAAGCCTACCTTTTGCTTTGATGACTTTTACAGCTCCATCAATATTGACTGCGATTCCTGCAGAATCATAGCCTCTGTACTCAAGTTTTGACAATCCTTCAATTAGGTAAGGCACTGCTTTGTTAGTTCCTACGTATCCTACTATTCCACACATATATTTTCTCCTTTATAATGTTTGTTTTCAAAAAATAAAAAGACACCTATCTAGGTGTCTACAAAATTACGCACTTATAGCCTTGAATCAACCTATCCACTTTGTCCCTCAAATCACTTCAAGGTTTTGTAAGATATCTAACGGTGTTGATTACACCGCGGGGCACCCGCCGAACTTTCGATTAACCCCGCCCTCGTCAACTGATTGCTCAGTTCTGGCGCTTCTATTAAGTTTTCGGTCGCATCACTACATCACCACCTTCCAAAGGAATTATATCATACATACTGCAATATAAACAATGAAATTTATATTACAATATGTATGATCTGAATGAATACTTATTCTTCCTCTGCTTCCCAAGATTTAGATCTAAGCACTGCTTTTTGCCATCCTATATATTTTTTATTCCGCTTTTCTTCATCAAAGGTTGGTTCAAAAGTTCTTTCGATTGCGAATTGTTCCTTCAACTCCTCTTTGTTTTTCCAAAATCCAACAGCAAGCCCTGCTAAAAATGCAGCACCAAGCGCTGTGGTTTCTGTCACTTTGGGCCTCACTACCTCTGTCCCCAATAGATCAGATTGAAATTGCATCAAAAAATTATTCACGGTTGCTCCACCGTCCACCTTAAGTCTGCGAAGTTTTAACCCTGAGTCTTCCTGCATAGCCTCTAAAACGTCACGCGTCTGATATGCCAAAGATTCGAGAGTTGCTCTGATGATGTGATTTTTGTTAGTTCCTCTGGTCATGCCCACAATTGCCCCTCTCGCATACATGTCCCAATATGGGGCACCAAGGCCTGCGAACGCTGGCACAAAATAAACGCCACCGGTATCCTCAACCTTGGAGGCAAAATATTCGCTGTCCTCGGCTTTTCCAATCAACATCAGCTCATCACGTAGCCACTGGATTGCCGCTCCAGCAATAAATATGGATCCTTCTAGTGCATATTCCACTTTGCCGTCCAATCCCCAAGCTATAGTGGTCAGTAGTCCATTTTTGGATGGAACCCGCTTTTCACCAGTATTCATCAACATGAAACATCCTGTTCCATAAGTATTCTTAGCCGAACCTGGTAAGAAACAAGTCTGTCCAAACAAAGCCGCCTGTTGATCTCCTGCACAGCCCGATATTGGAATCTGAGCCCCACCAAATGTTTGAGGATCTGTCTCCCCGTATATTTCTGATGACGGTCTGACTTTCGGAAGCATTTCTTTTGGTATATCGAGCCATTCCAAAATCTGATCGTCCCATGTCAAAGTGTCTATATTGAACATCATTGTTCTCGAGGCATTGGAATAATCAGTGACATGAACTTTGCCTCTGGTCAAATTCCAAATCAACCAGGAATCAATATTCCCAAAGAGTAATTTTCCAGTTCTGGCTTTTTCACGTGCACCTTCCACATGATCCAATATCCATTTGATTTTTGTTGCGGAAAAGTAAGCATCCACAACCAGTCCAGTAGCATTTTTAATATACTCGGAATATCCTTTTTCGATAAGATCGTCACAAATTCCTGCAGTTCGTCTACATTGCCAGACAATCGCATTATAAATTGGTTTTCCGGTCTCTCTATCCCAAATGACCGTAGTTTCCCGTTGGTTGGTGATACCAATCGCAGCAATTTCATCTGTTTTAATGCCTGCTGATTCAATGACTTCGCGTGCGACTCCAGATTGTGATCCCCAAATCTCCATCGGATCATGTTCCACCCAACCTGATTTCGGATAAATCTGTGTAAACTCCTTTTGGGCGGATTTGACAATTTCTCCTGATGCGTCAAATAATATCGCTCTGGAACTCGTCGTTCCTTGATCCAGTGATAATATGTATTTTTTATCCATATACAGTCCTCCGTTTCAAATCTTAACAATATCTTATCATACCACCCGAGCAAACAAAACAAAAACTCCCCTAAGGGAAGCTTAAGGGAGTTTTGGTAACACTTTTTTTATAAATAATGTAAGATCTTTCATCAAATCAATAATCATATCATCTTCTTTCATTTTCGAATCACTGATGATTCTGACCACTGGACGCGTTGGAGAATTGGGATTATTAATCACCACAATTCCTAGTTGCCCACTACTGAGTTCAATCAATGTTCCAGGTGGATAAATGTCTACAACCTGCATCAATGTGTGATATACGTCCGAATCGAGTTTGACCGGTGTTGCAGATCTCAAGATTTCAAGAGCTGTATCCACTGAAATACGTGTGTTATAGGTCCTGTCAGATACTATGGCGCTAAAGATATCACAAACGGTCACAATTCTTACCAACATTGGTATTTGATCTCCAGTGAAGCCATTCGGATAACCGGAGCCATCAAGTTTTTCATGATGTAACAGTACGATTTGTCTGGATAAGGATGATAAACCCACCAAATCTTTCAATATATTGTAACTGTACTGGACATGATACTTCATTTCTTCGAATTCTTCCGGTTCGAGTTTCCCTTTCTTGTTCAAAATTTCTTGTGGGACCCTTGTCTTACCGACATCTGCAAGTACCGCGCCCATACCGAGTTTTAAAAGTCTTTCCCGGTCGAGACCCATTTTCTTGCCGATCAAAAGTGACAAAATCATAACTTCAACAGCATGATTGTAATGATACATTTCTGCACCCATCAACTCAGTACTGTAATATTTTTGGTTGTTTTTGCTATAAATCTCAGTGATGATATCATCTATCAACGCTTTGAGTTCTCTGATGCTATCTTCTCTAACCTGTTCGGTTGGCATGTTGTCCTTTTGCATCTGAGAGTCGTATATATTTTTCATGAACACAATGGTCTGTAGTTTGAGTTCATCAGAAATCATCGGCTCCAATACTATTCCTTTTGAAATCTCATCTTCAATGTACAGATGCCTTATATCCACTTGCTTCAATTTTCCAATCAAATTTTCAGTAAGAGTGGCACCGCTATTGATTAAAAGCGACAATTTGGAGTCGTAAACCGGTTTTGCAATTTTACTGCCTTGCGGCACTTCAGTTATATTTACCAATCTCATATTTCACACCTCACTCTTTTAATATACCCATCCTTTTATAATCCAACAAAAAAACTGGTCCGTTTTTTTGTTTTATGTTATGATGTCAATGACACAAATTTGGAAAGGATCAGTTTATGTATAAAGCAATTCCCTACGATTATAAAGATCGAAACAGATTATATATTGATG
>JAWSUW010000179.1:0-5949 GCA_033549245.1 Bacillota bacterium
TTTGCAAGCGATTTCCATTGATTTTACAAGGGTTTTGAGACTTTTTCACACAGGTTTTTACGACTTGGTGTAACCTAGATGCAAAGTTCACAATGATGGAAAAAGCCTTTTGTCACACAACTAAATTCTCTATATCTACATTGAGACTACCTTTATTGAAAAGGTAGTCTTTTGTCGTATGCCCCACTGGAAGAGTAAAAATACTAAAAATAATGAAATTCTTCATGAATTACTTTACATATTATGGTAAAATTAACAATAAGTAGATTTTAAATTTAAATGATTGCAAAATGTTATCTTATATGATAACATTTAATGGAGAAGGAGGATATATTGGAGTATAGTGTTGAGTTTTATCAAAAGATAAATGGTGAGATTCCTGTGAGAGACTTTCTTATGTCTCTTAATCCTAAAACAAGAGCAAAAGCCTTTAGAGATATTGAATTATTAAAAACATATGGATATATGCTAAGAGAGCCCTATACAAAGTCAATTAAAGGTAAACTCAATAGTGGAATATATGAGTTAAGGATTAAACATTCAACAGAAATCTCAAGGATATTTTACTTCTCATATAAAGATAATGTATTTATTTTATTGAATGGTTTTATTAAAAAGACATCAAAAACACCTTCTAGAGAGTTAGAAAAAGCACGAAAGTACAAGGAAGACTTTGAAAGGAGAAAACATCATGAAAAAAGCGAGTATTAAATTTGATGAGATAAGAAATCAATTGATGCAAGATGAGAAGTTTAAAGAAGAATATAATCAATTAAAGCCTAGGTATGATATTATATCTCAGATTATAGATACCAGGATTAATATGCATATCACACAAGAAGAGTTAGCGAAGAAAATGGGAACTCAAAAATCTAACATCTCTAGATTTGAAAGTGGAACTTATAACCCTTCTTTAGACTTTCTAATAAGAATTGCAAATGGTCTGGGGAAGGAACTTCATATAGAAATTAGGTGATACACGATGTATCAGATATTACTCTGATGATATCTGCAACAATAACCCCATATAGCGTTTAGCATTCAACAGGAGGCGTACCAGGTACTGGTACGGCGGAAACGGCGGAAACTTTTTGAAGTGTTTAGTATTTTCAGTGGTTGTAGACGATGAAATGTGAGAAATATTGAAAATGGTACCAGGTTCCAAGCGGCGGTAACGGCAATAACTTACTTTTCACAATGTCCTGACCACCTCATTGCTCAGACAATCAACGAAGCATAAATTGCACTGAATGCCTTCGGCATTCCTTCAATAAAAAAGCTTAAAACCGACAACAATATTACGGAGGTAACAATGGAAGAGTACTGCTACAGTCAAAATTCAGTTGATCATAACCCAGAACCTGTAACCATGCAGGAGTGGTTGATCACAATGTTGATTTTGATGATTCAGATTATAAATCGCCAATCAGTCCCCTTAAAGAATCAATGATATTTTCGTATGTGATCTCACCAGCATACCTGTAATCTTTTGTGTACTTTATCCATTTAGACTTCAAGGTCTCACTGCTACTGATATCTTCCAAAAGGTTGTTGATTCTATTAAAAATATGTGTTGTTTCTCTGTGTGTGGCCGTGGATCTCAGCGCTTTAACAAAAACCATGTGCTCAAAACTCTGGGTTTACGTCAGAATATATACATCGTAAAAATCTCTGGGTCTTGTGTTTAACTCGTCACGTCTCAAGATAGTTTCCACTTTTTCGGCTAAGACCTGAAAAGGTGAAAGACACATTATCATTGATTACAATACTAAAGATTTCGTTGATGACTTTGGTCAGCGATTCTATGTTGATGGGATAGTTCTTGACTGTGGCATCTATGTCCATTGTTGCTCGATAGTCGATGCCTACGAGAGCTGCAATCAGAATCCCACCTTTTAAGATGAAATTATCCTTGTACTTTGATTTAGAAAGCCTTTCTAGATCCACTCATAGCAACACCTCCATGTATTTCTTGAGTATAGTATCAATTTTGAGCTTTTTGGCATAATCCATGAGCACTGAGATATCTTTAGACTTCAATTTTACAAATCGTTTTAATGCTTCATTCAGAATCTGAATATCAATGCGATTTCTGCTTCTAATGAGGTCACAAATTGTTCTTTCAATGTTATAGGTCTTAATCGGATTGCCATGTGAGCTTTGAATAGTTTCTAAGCCAAGATTATGAAGCTCTTTTTTGATGTAGTATATTTTGAATCGTTTTGATACAGAACTAACCACTTTATAACCGCTGGGTACAGAGGCAGAATACTCAAAGGGTGTCCTATCTGAAAGGCCATGTAAATACAGAACTGTTTCATGAGAATAGATCAATTTCGGATACTTCGCTTGCATGTAATACATTTCATCCTCTATGGAATCGGTTGAAACATAAACACCGCGATCCACTCTTTCAAGTTTCCCTTCTGCTACCATCATTTGAAGATAGGTTCTGGGAATTTCATATAAATCCAGATCAGCACTTAATACTGTACCGTGTTGCTTCTGAATAAGTTTTTCAAGCTTTTCCAAGTTATTCATCGTCATCACCTCGCTTTACAATTATACTTATATTGTAGTCTGTTTAAGTATATTTGTAAACATGTTTATCTCGAGTAGTTGGAACGGGTTCAATGCGGCTGTAACGGCAATAACTCACTCCATGCAATGCCCTGACAATCTCATTGCCTTGACCAACAATCACAATCAAATTTGCACCGTATGCCTTCGACATTCCTTCAACCATAAACAAAATTCTCAAAGAGGTGAATAGACCAATATAATGAGTACACAATATGAGTGGAAAACATGAAATTGCGCCAAACAACAAAATGAAATTGCGCCAAATCACAAAATGAAATTGCGCCAAATCACAAAATTTGATATAATAAACAGACAATATGTGGAGGTGCAATATGAAAAAATACATTCCGAGAATCGCTGATACACTTATTGAAAGAGCACTTAAGTCTTCAGGTGCTGTTTTGGTTGAAGGTCCAAAATGGTGTGGGAAAACAAGCACTGCGAAGCATTTGTCTAAAAGTTACTTATACATGCAGGATCCTGATCAAAGATCAAATTATATGAAAATTGCTGATACTAAGCCTTCACTTTTGCTTCTCGGCGATACGCCAAGGCTAATTGATGAATGGCAGACTGCGCCTGTTCTATGGGATTCGGTTAGACATGAGGTTGATATGAGGGGTACGTTCGGACAGTTCATATTAACAGGATCTGCTGTACCTATTATTGATGAAAAAATATCTCATACAGGGACAGGAAGATACTCAAGAATAAAAATGAGAACAATGAGCTTATATGAATCGGGAGAATCAAATGGAAGTATAAGCTTAAATGAGCTTTTTGAAAAAAGGCAAGATTTGGCATCAATGACCGAATTAAATATTGAAGCTTTGGCTAAGTCAATCGTCAGAGGAGGTTGGCCAGCAACAGTTTCCAATATATTTGAAGTATATACTAAGCCTGTACAAGACTATTTGGATTCAATCATCAATATTGATATTTCTAGGGTTGATGGCATTGAAAAAAATCCACAAAAAGTTTCAATGCTCTTGAAATCGCTAGCGAGAAATATTTCAACAGAAGCATCGATTGAGACGCTTAGGAGAGATATGGAAGGCAATGATCAAAATTCTGTATCACAACCTACAGTTTTGAGTTACTTAAATGCCTTGCAAAGGATTTTTGTTATTGAAGATTTGGAAGCCTGGAATCCTTCTATACGTTCAAAAACGCCATTGAGGTCAAGTTCTAAACGACATTTCGTCGATCCTTCAATAGCTTGTGCAGCTTTAGGTGTTAACGATTCAAAACTTTTAAAGGATTTTAACACCTTTGGCTATTTGTTTGAGTCATTGTGTATAAGGGACTTAAGAGTATATGCTGACTATTTAGATGGCAAAGTATATCATTACAGAGATAAATCAAATTTAGAATGTGATGCTATCGTTGTACTTCGAGATGGTCGTTGGGGTGCAATTGAAATAAAAATGGGCCCAAAAGAGTTTGACACGGCTTCTGAAAATTTATTTAAGTTAAAAGAAAAAATTGACATAGATAAAATGCATCCACCATCATTTCTTATGATTCTAACAGCAACAAATATCGGATATACACGCGAAGATGGTGTTCATGTTGTACCTATTGGATCTTTAAAGTGGTAATGATCGTATCAGATACAAAGGAGGCGTACCAAGTACTGGTACGGCGGAAACGGCTGTAACTTTATAAGCTTTACCTAACTGACCTTTCCTTAAATGGTCAGTTTTTTTAGTCCTTAAACTAACAAAGGCTCTAAAAAATGGAAGTATCAATTGAACGGTGAATAATATGGATATAAACGGAATAAATATATGAATTTAAAAGTTTTTATGGATATAACAACAAAAACTTTTTGTATTTTTAAACTAGTAGGTGTATAATATAGTCAATAAGGCGGTGATGATATGATTGAAAGAAAGCACTATTATGATTTGATTGAACCATTTTTAGATCAACCACTGATAAAAGTAATTACAGGTATTAGACGATCTGGAAAATCGACTATGATGAAAATGTTGCAAAACAAGTTGATTGAAAGAGGCGTTCCAAAAGAACAAATCATATATGTGAATTTTGAAAGTATGCAATTTTTAGATATCAGAATTTCCGTTAAGTTTTATGAGTATGTTATGGATAAAGTTATAGCTGGACAAAGAATGTACTTGTTTTTCGACGAGATTCAGATTGTCGATCACTGGGAAGAAGCTGTAAACTCATTTCTGGTAGATTTGGATGCTGATATTTACATTACCGGTTCCAATTCAAATTTGTTGTCGTCTGAAATATCAACACTTTTGACAGGTCGTTATATCCAGTTCAGATTATATCCTTTGACGTTCAAGGAAATGATTGATTTTCATAATGAACTGGGCAAGACTGAAAAACATCCAGAGCTGTTGTGGCAGTTTATCAGGAGAGGTGGCTTTCCGATGATCCATATCAGTGACTATGATGAGAGTACTTGTTATCGGATTATCAATGATATTTATGATTCAATTGTATTAAGAGATGTTGTTCAAAGATACGGCATTCGAAATATAGAACTTCTAAGCCGAATTGTAAAATACATCATTGATAATGTCGGCAACACTTTTTCCGCTAAAAGTATTTCGGATTATTTCAAAAGCCAAAATAGAAAAGTGGATCTCAACACTATTTACAATTATATTGATGCGCTGGAGAGTTCGTTTGTAATCAATAAAGTAAATCGTTATGATGTTCATGGAAAGGAAATCTTGAAGACACAAGAAAAATATTACCTTGCTGACCAGGGCATTCAGCATGCAATCTTTGGTTATAAGGATCGAAACATATCAGGTGTCCTTGAAAATATTGTCTATAATGAACTGATTATGAGAGGCTACCAAGTTTACGTAGGAAAGATTCAAGACCTGGAAATTGATTTTGTTGCTGAACGAAAAAACGAAAAGGTATATGTGCAAGTGACATATCAGATGAACAATGAATCGACTATTAATAGAGAGTTTAAACCACTTCTAATGGTTAAAGATCATTATCCTAAATATGTGGTATCGATGGATGAAAATTTCAAAGATAATATTGAAGGTGTCCGTCATTTATATTTGGGGGATTTCATTACATCAGATCGGATTTAGAACTAGGAGGCGTACTTGATACTGGTACGGCGGAAACGGAGGTTAAAATGATTAAAATAACTACTACAGAACAGTTAGCAGGTGTGAGGTTGGTGGGGGATTATGAGGACCTCTATCAATTAGTGGATGCTATTCATGAGATTGTTGTTGATGAGTATTCTGAAAAATATGAAAAACATTCTAGATATGCTGCAGCGTCGTTGCGCGTTTTAGGGGTTTGCTATGACATTAGACATGCATATCAAGGGGATCGGGATGTCATAACGGAGTC
>JAWSUW010000180.1:0-5933 GCA_033549245.1 Bacillota bacterium
TGTACGGCAAACGTAAGCACGGTTCTGTGAGAGCAAAGAAATTCGGACTAATTATCCGAATTTCTAGCTACTCGATTATATTAGGGGAGGTTAAACATGGCTTTTAAAGATGATTTTCTTTGGGGATCAGCTTCAGCTGCATACCAAATTGAAGGTGCATATGACGCAGATGGAAAAGGTGCGTCCATTTGGGATGTATGGGCACATTTGCCTGGAAAAACATTCGAAGGCACAAACGGTGACATCGCTTGCGATCACTACAACAGATACAAAGAAGATGTTGCTCTCATGAAAGAGATGGGGCTTCAGACATACCGATTTTCCATAGCTTGGACCAGAATACTGCCACAAGGAACCGGTGAGGTTAATTCCAAGGGGATTGAATTCTACAATAATCTGATAGATGAACTCATAGCAAATGGAATTGTTCCAATGGTTACACTGTATCACTGGGATTTGCCCCAGTCACTTCAAGAACAATATGGCGGATGGGAATCTCGAACTATAATTGATGATTTCGTGAATTATGCAAGGGTATGCTTTGAATATTTTGGAGATCGTGTAAAGCACTGGATCGTAATGAACGAACCCAATATATTTACATCTCTAGGATACATGCTCAAACTACATCCACCTGGTGTTCAAGATGAAAAACTATTCCTAAAGACATTCCATCATACAGTGCTTGCACATGCAAGGACGGTTTTGACTTATAAGGAAATGGAACAAGATGGACTTATTGGTTCTAGTATTGCATATTCACCATCTTATGCGGCTACAGATAAAAAAGAAGATTTGGAAGCAAAGGCAATGTTTGATACTACGGGACCCTTATGGTATTTGGACAGTTATTTCAAGGGAGATTATCCTGATGAGGCAGTTGACTACTATACAGATAAACAAGTGATGCCGGTTGTGACAGAAGCTGATTATGATGAAATGAAACGTGCGGCACTTTTGTGTGATTTCATTGGCATCAATTATTATCAAACATCAACTGTCGCTCATAATCCAGTCGATGGAATAGGATTCTCTGGCATGAATACATCGGGGAAAAAAGGTACACAATCCGATAACGGTGTACCAGGTTTATATAAGCACGTGCGAAACGAAAATTTAGAGTATACCGACTGGGATTGGGCTATTGATCCCGATGGACTCAGATATGGACTTGAACTGCTGAAAGAACGCTATAATTTGCCAATCATTATCAGTGAAAATGGACTTGGAGCTTATGACACGGTTACACCTGAAGGAAAAATTGAAGATGACTATAGAATAGATTATCTGAAAAAACATGTTATGGCATGTGAGCGTGCCGTAGATCATGGAGTTGATTTGATGGCATACTGTACTTGGTCGTTTACAGATTTGTTAAGCTGGCTCAATGGCTATAAAAAGCGATATGGATTTGTTCATATTGATTTTGAATCAGAAGCTTTGACTCGAACTAGAAAAAAATCTTTTGAATGGTATAAAAATCTGATTGCCTCGAATGGCAAAACACTTTAGGTGGAGATATGAATTACGTTGCGATGGATATTGGTGGGTCGGCGATAAAAGCCGGTATAATCAATTCAAAAGGCCAAGTACTCAAAAAAACCAGTATACCCACACCTATGGGATGTTTGGATGATTTAATTGATGTCTTATCTGGAATTGTTGAATGGGCAATAGAGGAGACCGAGATAAACGGGATTGCACTCAGTCAGCCGTGTGCCACAGATTCGGTCACAGGTGAAGCGTTAAGTGAAGGTTCTTTGATCTATATCAAAGATACCAACCCTTCAAAAATATTAGGTGAAAAATTTGCGTTGCCATATGCAGCTGCAAATGACGGAAATTGTGCGGCACTTGCTGAAGTTTGGATTGGAAACGCAAAAGAAGTCAGCAATGTGGCACTCGTCGTGTGTGGCACAGGAATTGGTGGATCTGTGTTGATCGATCAAAAAATAGTAGACGGTAAAAATAATTTTGCAGGTGAGTTTGGTATGTTCGTAACGGGATTTGATGAGGACAGGAACCCGGTCATCTGGAGTGCCAATGGATCGACAAAGGCACTAGTGGATGATTATGCAAAACGATCAGGTAAGGATTCTAAATCTCTTGATGGAAAGGCTGTTTTTTCACTTTCTGATGCGGGAGATCCAGTTGCAATGGCTTGTGTGGCTGACTTCTTCAAAATATTTGCTTATGGTGTTCATGACATTCAACATGCTTTCGACCCGGATGTTATTTTAGTGGGTGGGGCGATTAGCGCTAGACCGGATTTTGTAGCTTGTATCGATGAAGCCCTTGATGTACTTTATACACAACTGAGGGGATTGATGTCACGCCCATCGCTTTCTGTTTGTGCCTGTGGCTCAGATGCCAATATGATCGGCGCAGTGTACCATCTTCTGAGCACGACCAATATTGACTAAATTTATATTTAAGTGTTATAATTGTGGAGTCGAAAACGGTTTCGACTCTTAATCAATATTGCAAGAGTACGGAAAGGAAGGTCATCATGGTTACAATATATGATATTGCGAATGCGTGTGGATGTTCCAGTGCAACGGTTTCAAAAGCACTGAACAACTATTCGGATGTAAACATAAATACAAAAGAGAGAATTATCAAAAAAGCAAAAGAGATGGGATTCGTCCCCAATCTTCAAGCAAGAGCTCTCAGTACAAAAAGAACTTGGAATATAGGTGTATTGTTTGAAGACAAAAGTAATAGCGGACTGACGCATTACTATTTCTCTCAGGTCTTGCAGGCAGTGAAAGAGCAAGCTGAGGAAAAAGGCTACGATATCACTTTCATTTCCAAAAACCTTGGTGGCGTTGAAATGTCATACCTGGAGCATTGCAATAGACGCAACATCGATGGCGTGGTGATCGCTTGTATAGATTTTGAAGATCAACAAGTACAGCAATTGATGGAGAGCAATATTCCTGTTGTGGTAATTGACTATGACTCAGAGCACGTCAGTGCCATCATGTCGGATAACGTTAGAGGAATCTATGAGTTGACTCATTATATGATTTCACTTGGACATAGAGACATTGTCTATGCTTATGGTCACGAAGTCTTTGTTACTGAAGAGAGGATTCGTGGTTTCAAAAAGGCACTGGAAGAAGCCAAGATTCCATTTACAGAAGATATGCTTGTCAAATCCAGATATAGTGAGAAACAGGCGAATATTGACGCGGTGACTGAAATCCTTAAGAGAGATCAACTGCCCACAGCAATATTGTTTCCTGATGATTACTCTGCAATATGGGGCATCAATGCGCTTAGAAACAATGGAATCAAAGTACCAGAGGAGATTTCTGTTGGAGGTTTTGACGGTGTTGAAATAGGAGAAATGATTTTTCCTAGATTGACGACCATCAGACAAAACACCACTAGACTTGGGAAGGAAGCTTCTCTGAAATGTATTCAGATGCTGGAATCCAAGTCAAAAGACAATACAAAAATTACTGTTGGAGTCGAACTTATTCCTGGTGGAACTTGTATGGCACCTAGACTAATACAAAGCAAAATACATCAGCGAAAGTAGAATTTTCTAACTGATAAAAAGAGGCGTATACTCATAAAAAAACAGAGCTGACTTAATCTAATTTAAGCTGGCTCTGTTTTTTTCGTGCATTTATCCCAATGTGGAGAAGGTGAAGGAAGTGGTGCTACTATATGGTGATTCAGGAGTTACCAATCTGATGTGATCCAACTTGTTTGCAGCGATATTCGGGAGATCCTGAGTTTCGAAGCAAATACCGGTGTGTTTTCCAAAAGTTTTACCAGATGGACTGGCCGACGTTTCTAGAAAATTACCTGAATAAACAACTACATAAGGTTGAGTGGTCTGGACTTTCATGATTATTCCTGATTCCAGATCCATCAATTCTGCTACAGTGCCTGAAGCGCCATGCCTGAAAGGATGGTCTATACCTGAAGCCATTGCAATGTCATCACTTGAATCTTCAAGAGCACTTTTTATGCTTTTATATTCAGAAAAATCCAACGCGGTTTTTGTCAATGGAACGAGTTCGACGGGAAGATTTTCTTCATCCAGTTTGGCATAGTGGGTGCAGTTCAATTTTAGCCTGTGATGAATGATTTGATTCTCAGGATTACCTGTCAAGTTGAAGTAACTATGATTGGTCAAGGAAAGATACACGGAACTTGACACTTTGGCATGGTAATCGATTGACAGTGTCTCACCAGTGACACAATAAGAAATCTCATAATCTATCATGCAATTATAATCTTCAGATTGATGAGACAAAATCAGTTTGGATATGCTTTTTGACTTGATATCCCAGTTGATGAGATGCAATCCATCTAAACATGAATGCAGGCTGTTTGGATGGCAACTCGTATCCAGCTGGATTGATAGATTGTCAACTTCGATCAATCCTTTTTTAGTTCTTCCTGCAACTGGTCCTACAATACAACCGAGAAACAAGTCGTTTTTTTTATAGTCATCAATATGATCATAATTCAGTACAACGTTATTTCTGACATCATGCTTATCCTTGGCCATGACTTTATGGATGATTCCCCCAAAAGTTAACACCTGTACTATGAAACCGGTTTCGCTAGTGAGCGTTATTAGCTCTATTTCTCTCATATTTCCCCCCTTGTTATATTAGAATTACTTGATTTTCTTTATTGTCATCATACTTTGAAACGTATGCAAAGTCAAGTTTTGGAAGCCTTTGTTGTGTTTGTGTGAAAAAAGTATGAACAAATCATAAAAAAATTATTGACCTGTGCATAGGAAATCAGTATAATGAAAACAACGAAAGCGATTTCGAAACTGACATTTGTTTATTATGAGATGCCGCGTTGTAAGAATCACTATTTTTTTTACACATTTTCGAAAACGGTTTCGAAACAAAATATAAATATTGGATGGGAGACTTGATTGATAGAATGGAAAAATATAGAGATGAAAGTTTAAGCGTAGAGGAAAGAGCAGAAGATCTAGTCTCCAAGATGTCTGTTGAAGATAAAATCAATCAACTGAGGTATGATGCATACGGTGTGGAGCGACTCGGGATTCCGGCTTACAATTGGTGGAACGAAGCTTTACATGGAGTAGCAAGAGCCGGAACAGCGACAATGTTTCCTCAAGCCATCGCTCTGGCAGCCACATTTGATGACGAACTTCTTAAGAAGGTTGCAGACATATGCTCAACAGAGGCCAGAGCAAAATACAATCAAAATAAAAAGAACTCGGATTTTGGCATTTATAAAGGTTTGACCATGTGGTCTCCGAATATCAACATATTTAGAGACCCACGATGGGGAAGAGGACAAGAGACTTATGGGGAATGTCCATATTTGACTTCAAGACTTGGAGTTGCCTTTGTTAAAGGCCTTCAGGGTGAAGATGAGATTATGAAAACTTCAGCCTGTGCCAAGCACTTTGCATGTCACAGTGGTCCTGAAGGGATAAGACATGAATTCAATGCAGAAGTGAACAATAAGGATTTGAATGAAACTTATTTACCGGCTTTTGAAGCGTTGGTGAAGAAAGCCAATGTTGAAAGTGTTATGGGTGCATACAATAGGCTTAATGGAGAACCTGCTTGTGCTAGTGATTATTTGACAGGCAAACTCGATGAATGGAATTTTGAAGGTCATTTCGTTTCAGATTGCTGGGCGATTCGAGATTTCCATACAAAGCATAACATCACAAAATCTGCTGCTGAATCTGCAGCGCTTGCACTCAAACATAGGTGCGATTTAAATTGCGGAGATACGTATCAGCATTTGATTACAGCATTTCATGAAGGTTTAGTCACTGAAGACGATATTACTCAGTCTGCGGTGCGACTTATGAAAACTAGGATCAAACTTGGAATGTTTGATGAATCCACCAAATTTGATTCACTCGGATATGAAATGGTGAGTAACCATGAGCACAAGCAGTTTGCTCT
>JAWSUW010000181.1:0-5920 GCA_033549245.1 Bacillota bacterium
CAGAGAGAACTTGCGTTTGGTTTTTTCATTTAAGCTGTTCAATTTTCAAGGTTCTATTTTGCTTTTTTGTTGCCATCAATCTCTTGCGGCGACTCTCTTATGATACCATCAATCGTTTTTCATGTCAATATCTTTTCTGCAGATATTTAAATGTTTTTTTACACACTTTTAATTTGAAATTAACATGCAAGTTACATTTCAAATTGTGGTGACGACTGACTGCTTAGTTATGATAACATCGTTCTTATGACTCGTCAACCCCTTTATAAAAAGTGGAATAATTCAGATAATTCTAATGAAATAACAACCCAGAATGGTGTTCACCAAACTGGGTTGCCAGCATCTAATACACTATTTTACTTGGTCCATTCCCAACTTAAATGCTTTGATGTTGATATCAACAAAGTGTGCCTTGACAGTCTCTTTGATGACTTCATTCCAATCCACAATATTCTCTAGACCCATGGCTTTTACAAGAGCTCCAACTACTATAACGTTCATGGTCTTAAGATTACCAAGATCTTCAGCCAGTTCAGCAGCCTTAAATACTGTAGTGTTCAACTTGGACGAAATTGCTTCAATTACACCTTTTGGATATTCAGCAACACCAGATAAAATTGGTGCTGAAGGAATCTGATATTCATTGATCACGACGCGACCTTCTGGTTTGACATAGTCAAGATATCTTGATGTTTCCATTGTTTCAAATGAAACGAGTACATCCGCCTGGCCTTTTCCTATAATTGGTGAATGAACTTTCTCACCGTATCTGACTTGAGTGGTTACACTACCACCCCTTTGTGCCATACCATGAACTTCACTCATTTTTACGTCAAAACCAGCTTTGATCAATCCTATTGCAAGTATTTTGGAAGCAAGAATAATTCCCTGTCCCCCAACACCGCAAAGTAAAATGTTTTTATTGTCAGTCATGATTACTCACCTACCCTTTCTATCGCATCAAATGGACATGCTTGCAAGCAGACTTCGCAACCTACACACATATACTTGTCGATTTTTGCTTTTTTTGTCTCGTTGTCAAAGCTGATTGCAGGACATCCTGTCTTTGTACAAATACGACATCCTCTACATTTGTCTTCAATAACATGACAAAGCTTTTTGCTCAAATCAAACTCTTTGATGTCTTCAGGTGAGAATGTTTTAAGAACACATGGCCATCTGGTTATGATTACAGACGGTCCTTCAAATGCGAAAGCATCTTCTATGGCTTGATCCATCTCTTTGAGTTTTAAAGGATTGACTGTTACTACATGCTTTATTCCGATTGCTTTGACTAGATCAGGTATATTGATTGTGTT
Source organism: Bacillota bacterium (assembly GCA_033549245.1). Lineage (GTDB taxonomy): Bacteria > Bacillota > Clostridia > Peptostreptococcales > Acidaminobacteraceae > Fusibacter_D. The sequence continues at coordinate 1,320 of JAWSUW010000181.1, forward strand.
AGCAGGATCACCTTGCAATGTATAACCCGAACCAGGATTTTCCTGATGTCCTGTCATACCTGTAATTCTGTTGTCAAGAATAACATTGACTGTATTGCTTTGGTTGTACGCCACACTGATTAATGAGTTGATGCCCGTGTGGAAGAATGTTGAATCTCCAATTACCGAAACAACTCGCTTGTCTACATTATTTCTTTCAAATGCTTTCGCTGCCCCGTGTCCCATTGAGATGGACGCGCCCATACAAATAACAGAGTCTGTCGCATTAAGCGGTTCTGCAGATCCGAGTGTGTAACATCCTATATCACCTGTAATCACGACATTCTTCTTCTTGCTGAGCGTAAAGAAGAATCCTCTATGTGGACATCCGGCACAAAGCGTAGGAGGTCTTCCAACTACTTTGTCTGCGATTGGTTCTATTGTGCTTCTTTCTTCACCTAATAAAGCTTTTGCAACGATATCTGGATTGAGCTCGCCAATTCTCGGAATCAATTCTTTACCGATGCAAGGAATACCGGCAACTTTCATTTGTTCTTCAATGAAAGGTTCCAATTCTTCTATTACATATAAAGTCTCCACTTCTTTTGCGAAAGCTCTGATTTTGTCCATAGGCATAGGGAAAGTGAAACCTAATTTCAGGTAGGATGCATTGTCACCGAAAACTTCTCTTGCATAGTTATATGCAACACCAGAAGTCACGATTCCAATTTTTTTATCGCCCCATTCAATACGATTGAGTGGAGTTTCATTGGAGAAAGCTTCCATTCTTACTAATTTATCTTCAACTATTGGATGCAACAATTTTGCATGAGCTGGTGCTGCAATATATTTTTGTGGTTTTTTGACATATGGTATTATTGGGAACTCAACGCGTTCTCCATGCTCTACCAACCCCTTTGAGTGACAAACACGAGTTGTCATTCTAAATAATACGGGCACATCGAATTGCTCTGATATTTCAAATGCTGCTTTTACATAATCTTTGGATTCTTGTGAATCACTTGGCTCGATACATGCAATCTTTGCAAACTTTGCATAGTATCTGTTGTCTTGTTCATTCTGTGAACTGTGACAACCTGGATCATCAGCAGATACAAGTACCAAACCACCCGTGATTCCTGTGTAACCGATGGTGAAAAGTGGATCTGCAGCAACGTTTACTCCAACGTGTTTCATTGCAGCTAAAGTTCTAGCACCAGCCATAGAAGCACCAATAACGTTTTCAAGCGCTACTTTTTCGTTGGATGCCCATTCAGCAGTGAGTACATCTTTGTATTGTGCCATATTCTCATTGATTTCTGTACTCGGCGTGCCCGGATAAGCACTTGCATAAGTCACACCCGCTTCATAAGCTCCACGTGCGACCGCCTCGTTGCCTGTCATTAAATGTTTCATTCCACACTCTCCTTATCTCGATAAAAACATAACCCTATTTTGAATACGCCGCAATCACACTACCAAGTGCAATTGAGTTTAGTTTCGCTTCATAACTGTCAGCTCTTGATACAAGAACCACTGGCACTTTTGCTCCCATGATGATTCCAGCTGACTCTGCACCCGCAAGATAAGTCAAAGTCTTTCCTATACCATTTCCAACTTCAATTGTTGGAACAAGAAGAACATCAGTCTCACCTGCGATATTGCTTTTGAAATTTTTGATTCTTGCTGCTTCGGCTGAAACGGCAAGGTCCATAGCAAGTGGGCCTTCGACGATCACACCTTCTCCGAATTCGCCTCTTTCGGACATTTCCTGCAGTTTTCTGGCATCTACAGTTGCGAGCATTTTTTCATTAACTTTTTCTTTTGCTGCGATTGCGGCTACTTTTACTGTTTCAACACCCATTGCTTTACATGCATCAATAGCGTTTTGAGTAATTTTGACCTTATCTTCAAATGTCGGTTCGATATTCATGCCACCATCCGTCAGGAAAATCAGTTTGTGATAATGAGGCACTTCATAAATCATGACGTGACTTAACAATCGATCGGTTCTCAGACCGATTTCCTTGTCGAGTACAGCTTTAAGTAAAATAGCTGTATCAATTAGCCCCTTCATCAAGAAATCCCCTTTTCCATCAGATACCAATTTGACAGAAACGCGTGCCGCTTCAGTCAAATCTTCAACATGAATGATTTCATAGTGATTCAAATCAAGTGATTGTTCGCCTGCAATTTTTCTGATTGCATTTTCATCGCCTACCAGAATTGGATTTACAAGGCCTTCTTCCGCTGCTTTACAGACTGCGAAAAGTACATCCTCATCTTGTGCCGCTGCGACCACCAGGTTCATCTTCAAACCTTTTTGGGCAGCGCTGAGTAAATCTTTGACACTTTTAATCATAAAATCACACCTTTGTCATTTTTTTGTATGAGTTCAACTTTTTTTTGAATTCCATGTTCATTCTACACCATATCCACACATCAAACAATAGTTTTAAGTGAAAATTTAAACAATAAAAAAGCTGTTCCAATAAGAAACAGCAAAATCAATTAGTTCAGGTTTTGATTGATATGGCTAAGCCACATCGCTACGACCTCGTCATCAGGTGCCAACTCATAAGCTTTTAAAAATCTGCTATGTGCCTCACCCATGTCACCTTCATTCAAGGCGACAATTCCTAAATTACATATAAGTTCCGCATTATCCGGAGATAATCTGAGCGCTTCTTTGAAATATTTTCCAGCAGCTTTCAAGTCACCTACTGATAAAAAACAGATTCCTATCTCATTCATTGTCTGTATATGACCAGTATTCAAAGTAAGCACTTTCAGAAAATATGGAATTGCTTCCTCATATAGTTCCTGGGCTCGATATCCCACTCCTATGAAAAATAGCAAATTCCACCAATCATCATGATCATCCTCAAGTGTTCTTAAAATTTCAAGCCCTTCAGTGATTCGATGATTCATTATGAGTTCACTGCCTCTTTCAAATAAAGCCTTGTCTCTCACACGGCCTAATGCATCTACCGCCTCATCCCTCATTTCAACAGGAAGATCCAGACGAAGTGCTGTGATCCATGCTTCTTCTGCCTCTAAAAACAGATCTTCATTATATAAGCAAACGCCTAGACTGAAATATGCTTCTGCAAAATCGCTCTTAAGTTTTGTGCTCTCTTCAAAACAGTGTTTTGCCATCAAGTACATTTCATCAATTTCTTTGGTGATGGCTAAATCCAAGTAGCATCTTCCCATATTATAGAAAGCATCCAAATTATGTGGATCGATGCTGAGTACAGCGTTGAAATACAATATAGCATGAACAAAGTCGCTGTTTTCAGCCAGTTTGACTGCATCCAAATTGATACTGACCGTTATTTGAGGATCAATTGCATTAAGTAAAGAGACATATGATTCCGAATAACCTTTCACATCCTGATCCGCACCCAAATAATATACAAGTCCCTTAATAATTGCGACAACCGGGATGTTCTCAATATCTTCGTTTTTAATGTGATTCGCCAAATCAAGCATATAGACTGGAATTGGAATTCCTTCTGGTACCGTATAGTCACCAACTGTCATATTTTTTCCTGGTTTAAGTTCGATGAATACTATATCACTGAGAAATCGCTCCAACAATTTGGCTTGGAACTCTTGATATGTTGCCATTTTTCCCCTCCTTTATATTACTCCAGAATTCTACGTATATTTTTATCGATGATTTTTCTTTTGAATAAATCGAAATAATCAAACTCATCTGATCTGATAACATGAATTTGAACATTTTCAGCGACCTTGATGTGTATATCTTCAATATATTCGTTGGACAGCTTGATGCCATCACAAGCCACGATGACTTTCCTTTTGTGGGCATTGACAACTTTAATGTCAATAAATGTTTCTTGAGGTAAAATCATTGTTGAACTCATAGGTCTATTGACGCTGTTGTCATTGGGAGTCAGCGGTGTGATTTGATAAACTGGTAAGTCAGCGTGCATGACTGCACCTCCTGCCCAGATTGCATAACCGGTCGCCCCAATTGGTGTGGATACTATGAAGCCATCACCTGTGAAATAATTGAACGCTCTTCCATTAAAATAGACTTTTGCTTCCATCAATTTTGGTTCCACGTGTTTGATAATGATTTCATTGAATGCGTAATCTGTGTATACATCTCCACTCAGTGTTTTTGTGTTAACCATCAGAAGAGGATAATTCATTGTTCTGTAGTTTTTGCTGTCAAGAACATCGAAGATCTTATCCAAACGATCTGGCATGATGGTTGTGAGGAACCCTAGTGTTCCAGTATCAATTCCAACGAAAGGAATTTCAAGTTCTTTATACCTACGGATTGCGCTGAGCATTGTGCCATCTCCGCCAATCACCACTATGACATCCGGATTCTCTCTGACTATTTTTTTTCCGTTCTTCTCTAGTAAAGCAATCAACTCCGTTTTGACTTGAACTGAAGTCGTTTTGCTATTGGAATGGATCAGGATTCTATTCATATTGATCTCCTTCAAATTCTTCACGCTTTATTTTGTAAGCCTTGAAACCATGCAATGTCATATTGGTTTCATCGTAATCAAACATGACTATGTTGTGCTTCTTTGGTGCGCTTTTATAATTCGATTGAATTAAAGCCATTATATCATATT
>JAWSUW010000182.1:0-5908 GCA_033549245.1 Bacillota bacterium
CTCGTAAACGATTCTGTTTTTGAAAATTCGATAAATGACTCAAATCACGATCTGCTCACATCATTCCGATATTGCACCGAAATAGTACTCAGAAATGATATTGCCGAAAAGTCAAAAATTGAGTCGCTTTTAAATGATTTTGGAGATTCGATGATCGTCACAGGAAATGCCCGATTGATCAAACTACATATTCACACGGATTCACCAGATCAAGTCACAAAAAAACTCATTGAAAACAATTATGTGATCTCTAAATCCAAAGTAGATGATATGAAAATTCAAAATGACGTCGAAATAAACAGATTGTCTGATATTGCCATCTTGACAGATTCCATAGCGGATATCAGCATGGATCTTATTGAAAAGGAACAAATCCATGTCGTTTCTGCCAGCTTGATTGCTGATGAAAGTGTCTATCTGGACAAAATGACTGTAACTCAAGACAATATCAATGCAATTCTGGACAACAGTAAAAAGTATCCAAGCAGCACACAGCCTGATGTCAAGCAAATACGGGCAAAAGTGGAATGGCTTCTCGGACACTATAAATCCGTAGTAGTGATCAGCGTGTCAAAAGCGCTGAGCGGAACCTATGGAAACTTTGAGAAAATAGTAGATGAATACGCCTTGAACGGATATGATATCAAACTCTTGGATTCAAAGCTGAACACTTCCGGTCAAGGCATGGTTGTTCTAAAAGCGGCAGAAATGGCAAACAATGGACACTCTGTAGAAGAAATTGTAAATAGGGTGGAATCTGAGATTCCGAGGACGGACATATATGTCAGTCTCGATACTTTCAAATATGCGGTCAAAGGTGGACGTGTTCCTAACAAGATAGGAACGGTGTTGATGTTCCTGGGAGCTAAACCGGTCATGACACTCAAAAGATCCGGGGAAGGCACCGCCTTTGGACTTGCTTTCTCCAGAAAAAGCATTGACAAAAAAATCATGAGGCATGTCTCAAAAATAAAAACGGAATATGGCATTGACCGATATTCAATTGTTCATGCAAACAATCCTGAACTTGCTGAACAATACGCTATCATGTGTGAGGACATCATTGGAATGAAACCACTTTACATGACTCCGATATCTGCGGTGACCACTATCCATTCGGGGATTGGATCCGTTGCAATCTCACTAGTCAGGGGGCGATGATATGGTATTTGAAACACTACTTGTCGTAACAGCTTATTTTCTTGCATTTTTTATTGTAGGTACTTTGATCAAAAACAACAGCATTGTGGATATGGGATGGGGGATTGGATTTGTTCTGGTCGCTGTTTATTCCATGGTGCGTACGGGTAATTATTCAGTGGTTTCACTGCTGACGACGTTGATGGTCACACTTTGGGGCGGTCGACTTTTCTATCACATTTTCAAAAGAAATGTCGGGAAACCTGAAGATTTCAGGTATGCGAATTGGAGAAAAGAATGGGGCAAATGGGTAATTCCTAGAAGTCTTTTTCAGGTCTATTTGCTTCAAGGTCTTATGATGATGATCATCGGGTTCCCCATAGTTCTAATTCACGAAAAGAGTGGTTCTGAATTTGGTGTGCTGACTGCAATTGGTGTTGCTGTTTGGTTGACCGGTTACTATTTTGAAGTGGTTGGGGATGCCGAGCTTAAAAAGTTCAAATCGAATCCGGAAAACAAAGGCAAACTCATTACAACAGGACTTTGGGCATTGACCAGGCACCCGAATTATTTTGGAGAAGCAGTGATGTGGTGGGGAATTTTCTTCGTTGCAATTTCTGTGGGAGTTCCTTGGTTTGCCATAATCAGTCCAATAACAATCACATTCCTTTTGTTGTTTGTCTCGGGTGTGCCGTTACTGGAAAAGAGTATGGAAAAAAGACCCGGATTTGAAGCCTATGCCAAAAGAACCAATAAATTTTTTCCTTGGTTTCCAAAGAAAGGGGTATAGTATGAAGAGTGTGAGGACTAGAATTGTTCTGTTGGTTGTACTAAACATGCTTATTTTGGCCATTATTATTGGCGTGGGTTCTTTTTATATCATTTATAGCACCAACAATGATCGAATCGAGCAGATGGAGTCGCAAATGCGACTCAATTACGATGTCAATATCAAAAATCAGGTGGACATCATCACATCACAGTTGACTGGGATTACCAATCAGGAAAACGCAGGATTGATTTCATCCGCAGAAGCGAAATTGATAGCAGCGGATGTGATTCGAAACGCAAAATATGGAGTAGACGGATATTTTTGGGCTGACACTCTTGAAGGAGATAATGTCGTTCTACTTGGTAATGAAGCAGTCGAAGGCACCAATCGTATGGGGCTTACGGATGCCAATGGCAAGAAAATCTTAGAAGATTTCTTTAAAATCGTTAAGGCGGATGGCGCAGGTTATTCGGATTACTACTTCCCAAGACCAGGCGAAACTGAAGGACTGCCAAAGAGAGCCTATGTCAAACTATATGAGCCATATGGTTGGGTGATCGGAACCGGAAACTATACAGATGATATCGACAATAGCATCAAAGCTGAAAGAGATCATATGTTGGAACAGATCAATCTCGCATTTATAATGCTTGGCGTAATCATATTGATCTCACTGGCTGTAGGAGCTGTTGTGGCTTACACGCTTAGTGGTGCGATCTCTAAACCGATTCTCAAACTTTCAGAACTGCTCGATAAGACTTCAAATCTCGACATACAAAATGACGACAGTTATGATTACCTCATGAAGTATAAGGATGAAACAGGAGTCATAGCAAAATCTGTGGGCAATCTCAGAATAGTGCTCAGAGATATGATTGCCGAACTCAAAAAAGATGCAGGTATGCTGGATGGTGCATCCGGTGTTCTCAATGAAGTCGTCGAAAATGGAAAAGAAGGTATCGATGCGGTTACACATACCGTTTCCGATTTTGCACAGGGAGCATCTGAACAGGCTGAAGACGCTCAAACAGCAGCAGAAAAAATGATTTTACTTGCGGGCGCAATAGAAAAAACAGTTCAAGGTGCCACAAAACTGAGGGAATACACTCATGAAGTGGCAAAGAGCAACAACGAGGGCGTCAAGCAACTGGAAGAGCTCAATGTAAAATTTGAGATCACCTCTAAGACCAATGAGCAATTGAATGAAAATGTCAATACACTGACTATCAAATCATCGTCTATAGTTCAAATCACCAATACCATTCAGCAAATTGCAGAACAGACAAACTTGTTGGCACTGAATGCGGCAATTGAAGCGGCAAGAGCTGGTGAAGCGGGAAGAGGATTTGCGGTGGTTGCAGATGAAATCAGAAAGTTGGCTGAGGAGACATCGAAGTCGACCACTCAGATCGATTCGATCACCAAAGAGATTTTGAGTGAGATCACAAAAACTCAGGAAAATATGTCCAGTTCAACCGAAGCCATCAGCGTATCCAATGATGTGCTTGGTCATGTTCAAAGTGCTTTTGATGCCATTGAAACTTCTATGAACAATACCATCAACCAACTTGAGGCCATCTCAATGAACATTGAGTCTGTCAACGAAAACAAAGATGAAGCCACATCTTCGATTCATGGCATTTCAGCCATCACGCAGCAAAATGCTGCCGCAGCTGAAGAAATAGCCGCTACAATGGATACTCAAAACGAGTTGATGAAGCGTATTCAAGACAATTCACACGAAGTGAAGCGAATTTCATTTGACATGGCTGAGATCATCGGAAGATTCAAAGTATAAATCAAAACACCCTAGGATTGCCTGATGAGAAATCTGGCAAATCCTGGGGTGTATGTTTTGATGTTATACGATTTTAGTGGTCCATTTTTCAAGGTTCCAAACATCTGTAACGATGTCCTGATAAAATTCAGGTTCGTGACTTATAAGCAAAATGGTTCCCTTATAGGCTTTTAGTGCACGCTTGAGTTCCTCTTTGGCATCTATGTCCAGATGGTTGGTCGGTTCGTCGAGAACAAGAAAATTGGTCTCTTTGTTAAGCAGTTTACATAATCTGACTTTTGCTTGTTCGCCTCCACTAAGCACCACCACTTTACTTTCGATGTGTTGGTGTGTAAGTCCACATTTGGCGAGGAGTGAGCGTACTTCACCCTGATTGAGGGAAGGGAACGATTCCCAGACTTCTTCAATACAGGTCTTATAACTGGCGTCCTTGATCTCTTGCTCAAAATAACCGATGTAAAGGAACTCTCCAAGTTCAACTGTACCGGTGATGCTTGGAATTTCACCGAGAATACTTCTGAGCAAAGTTGTTTTTCCAAGACCGTTCGCACCAGTGATTGCGACCTTTTGGTTACGGTCCAATCTCAGATTAAGTGGTCTGCAAAGCGCCTCTTCATATCCGATGGTCAAATCCTTGACTTCAAAAACCAATTTACCGGAAGATCTTGAAGTTTTGAAGTTGAACTCCGGCTTTGGTTTTTCGCGGGTAAGCTCAATTCGATCGATTTTTTCGAGTTTCTTTTGTCTGGACATCGCCATATTTCTAGTTGCGACACGCGCTTTGTTTCGTTGTACAAAGTCTTCAAGGTCAGCAATTTCCTGTTGTTGTTGTTTGTACGCCGATTCTACCTGTTTCTTCTTCGCCTCATAGACGCGTACGAAGTTTTCATAGTCGCCTACGTAACGATTGAGTTCACGATTGTGCATATGGTAGATCAGGTTGACGACGCTGTTGAGGAATGGAATGTCATGGGATATGAGAATGAATGCGTTTTCATATTCCTGTAGATATTTGCGCAACCAGTTGATGTGATCCTCATCCAGGTAGTTGGTCGGTTCGTCCAGAAGAAGAATATCAGGTTTTTCAAGCAAAAGTTTTGCCAAAAGGACTTTTGTCCGTTGACCACCACTTAGGTTCTCAACAGTCTTTTCAAGACCTACTTCCAAAAGACCGAGCCCTTTTGCTATATCGTTAACCTTGGAATCGATGATGTAAAAGTCGTTGTGGTCAAGGATATCCTGGATTGTGCCGACGTCATCCATGAGTACATCCAGCTCTTCTGGAGTGACATCACCCATTCTGAGATACATGTCATTCATTTCGGATTCCAAATCGAAAAGATACTTGAATGCACCTTCCAAAACGCTTTTGATGGTGCTGCCCTTTTCGAGGGTTGTATGCTGATCGAGGTATCCTGAGCGGACGCGTTTCGACCATTCAATCTGACCTTCGTCTGGTTCCAATTTATGTGTGATGATGTTCATGAACGTCGACTTACCTTCGCCATTTGCACCGATAAGACCAATGTGCTCGCCTTTAAGAAGTCTGAACGATACTTCGCTGAAAATTGCGCGGTCACCGAAGCCATGACTCAAATTTTTAACAGTTAAAATACTCATATGTTTTCCTTTCTACTAGAAAATGTCCATGCTATTATATAATAAAAATAATACAAAAAGCAATAATAAGGAGGAGAGTGTGTCTAGTTTTACAGATAATAAATTGAAAATAATATCGGTTAAGCCCACGGAGCGATTGAAATACCTACATTCATTTGAAATTGAATACAGCACAAAAACAGGGCGTACAGCAAAATGGGAGCTCGCATCAAGAAGTGGTCTCGAAAGACTCGAAAAAGAGATTTTTAAACACGAAAGGTTTACAGATGGTGCCATGATCTTTGCCACAAATCGGGAAAAGACTCAAATGGTGCTTCTAAAGGAATTTAGAGTCACTGCGGGTAGATATGTTTACACGATTCCCGCAGGACTTATAGATCCCGATGAATCGATAGAAATGGCGGCCATCAGGGAATTCAAAGAAGAGACAGGGATGGATTTTTCACCTCAGTATGTTGACAGGTCGAGGTATGTCTCAGTTGGGATCGTCAATGAATGTATCAATATTGTTTACGGCTATTTCAGCGGAGAACCTTCCAGTGAATTCTTGACGGATGAGGAAGACGCGCAGGCAATTA
>JAWSUW010000183.1:0-5863 GCA_033549245.1 Bacillota bacterium
ACGGCGATGTGGTTGCACTTGGTTATCAGGCAACTGGTGGTGCATTCATCTATCGTAGATCAATCGCTAGGGATGTTTGGGGAACAGAGGATCCAGCAGAAGTTGGCAAAATTGTCGGACCAGGTTGGGATAAGTTCTTTGATGCCGCAGCTGATCTTAAAACAAAGGGATATGGAATCATTTCAGGTGATGGAGACCTTTGGCACCCGGTTGAGAATAGTTCAAAACAACCTTGGGTTGTTGATGGCAAACTTGTTATAGACCCTGATAGAGAAGCATTTCTTGATTTATCAAAACAACTGAAAGATAACAATTACCACAATGATACACAAGACTGGCAAGATGCATGGTTTGCTGACATGAAAGATGCAGGCGCAAAGAAAACATTTGGATTCTTTGGACCAGCATGGTTGATCAACTACGTAATGGCTGGAAACAGTGGCGAAACTGCAGGAGACTGGGCAGTAACAGAACCGCCAGTTGGATTCTTCTGGGGTGGAACATGGGTATTCGGTTCTGCTTCATCTGAGAAAAAGGAAGCTGTTGGAGAAATCATCGAGTGGATCACACTGGATACATCCGAGCAAGGACTCCAGTATATGTGGGCAAATGGAACTCTTAACGGAGAAGGCGGCACAAAAGATACGGTTGCTTCCGGTAAAGTTATGGGAATCTCCAATGGCGAACTTGAATTCCTTGGTGGACAAGACATGTTTGACGTCTTTATTCCAGCTAATCAATTTGCAAATGGCAAGAACTTGACACAATACGATGAGACAATCAACATGTATTGGCGTGACCAAGTAAGAGCATACACATCTGGATCAAAATCTCGTGAAGATGCACTTAAAGATTTCAAACAAATGGTTGCCGACAACTTGGATATAATTGTAGAATAAAAGAAATAGGTGAATTGGGATAGGATAGATTATAATTCTCTTTCCTATCCCAATTATCATTATGGAGGTGAGTGGAAGTTGAAACGTCGAAAAAACGTGAGTTATGCAAAATACGGATACATTTTTAGCTTACCTTTTATCCTTGCATTTTTGATTTTTTCGCTGTATCCAACGATTTATACAGCAATTCTCGGATTTACAGACTATAATGGGCTAGCAGCAACATCGTGGAGTTTTCTCGATAACCCATTTGACAATTTTATTTCTGTACTCAACAATGGTTCGTTCAGGCAATCATTGGTTAACACATTTATAATTTGGATTGTAAATTTTATACCTCAAATTCTTTTGGCCTTGGTTCTGACCGCCTGGTTTACATCCAGACGCAACAAACTCAGGGGAAAAGGTTTATTCAAAGTACTTTTTTACTTGCCTAATATCATTACAGCTGCAAGTATCGCAATTCTCTTCTATTCATTATTTGGTTATCCGGTAAGTCCAGTCAACAGTCTGCTCATGAAATTTGGGATTATTGATGAGCCAGTGTTCTTTTTGGTCAATAAGAGTTATGCCAGAGGCATTGTTTCATTTATTCAATTTTGGATGTGGTATGGCTACACCATGATTATTCTCACATCAGGGGTTCTAGGAATAAATCCTGAAATATATGAAGCCGGCGAAATTGATGGAGCTACAGGTATTCAAGCGTTTTTCTATATAACACTTCCGAATTTGAAAACAATTTTGCTGTATGTCTTGATCACTAGTATGATCGGTGGTCTGAATATGTTCGATATACCAAAGCTATTTATGCAAGGTGGACCGGATAATTCAACGCTTACAACCAGTGTGTTTATTTACAATCAGGCATTCAGCGGTAGCTACTTATATAATAGGGCAGCAGCGGCCAGCATGATCATGTTTTTAATTATCGCCGTATTCTCAGCACTCCTGTTCTTCCTCATGCGAGACAAGGGTGAAATACAAATTCAAAAAGAAGCTAAACTACTGAAAAAAGAACGTGCAAAGCTAGCAAAAAGTCAGGAGGCCATATAATATGTCAAAGACAAGAAAGAATCGAGGAATACTTTTCAGAGTCGTTGCCTATACAGTCTGTCTTTTCCTGGCAATCTTGAGTGTTTTACCATTCTGGATCATGTTCGTTAACGCGACCCGTGATACATTTCAGATTCAACAAGACGCAATATCATTGATTCCTTCCACACATTTGATGAGCAATATTAAAATACTACTTGGAAAAACATTTGATCCGATAAAAGGTTTAACCAATTCAATGATTGTATCGACAGCGTCCACATTGTTCACCATATATTTTTCCGCACTCACAGCGTATGCTTTGGTGGCATACAACTGGAAATTGAGAAAACCATTTTTCACCTTTATACTCGCTGTTATGATGATTCCAGCGCAAGTATCGGTCATAGGATTTTATCAGTTTATGTACAAAATCGGAATGACGAACAATTTCATGGCACTCATATTACCAGCAATTGCAGTACCGGCAGCTGTGTTTTTCATGAGACAGTTCATGATGGTCTCACTACCTCTCGAACTGGTTGAAGCATCCCGTATAGATGGTGCCAGTGAATTTTACACATTCAACAAGATCGTATTGCCAATTATGAAGCCAGCAATGGCGACACAGGCGATTTTCACATTTGTTTCAAGCTGGAACAGTCTGTTTCTGCCGCTTGTACTCCTCACCGACAGCGACAAGTATACCATGCCAATCATGGTGAGTTTGCTTCGTGGAGACATTTATAAAACTGAATATGGTGCGGTATATTTAGGGCTTGCCCTGACAGTTCTACCGCTTTTCGTTGCCTACTTCCTACTCTCAAAGTACATTATAGAGGGTGTGGCACTTGGTGGAGTCAAAGGATAGAGCTTAATTATTGAGGAGGACATTATGGAATATTTCAAAAACATTGGAAAAATCAAATTTGAAGGGGAGTCTTCTGACAACCCTTTGGCATTTAAATACTATGATCCAGAGAGAATCGTTTCAGGTAAACCTATGAAAGAACATCTTAGATTTGCCATGAGTTACTGGCACACACTCACAGGAGAAGGCTCAGATCCTTTTGGAACCGGCACTATGGAAAGACCATGGAATGAACTATCTGGTCTGGAAAAGTCAAAACTACGTGCTGATATCGGTTTTGAACTTATGGAAAAACTCGGCGTTGAATATTTCTGTTTTCATGATCTTGATATTGCACCTGAAGGCGATAGTCTTAAAGAGAAAAATGAAAACCTCGATGAGATGGTTGCTTATATTGAAGGACTTATGGAAAAGACAGGAATCAAATGCCTTTGGGGAACAACCAATGCATTCACTCACAAGAGATTTGTACATGGCGCATCCACTTCTCCAAATGCAGATGTATTCGCATATGCAGCAGCACAGGTTAAAAAAGCTATGGAAGACACTCAAAAATTAGGTGGAGAAAACTATGTGTTCTGGGGTGGTCGTGAAGGTTACGAGACACTGCTCAACACCAACACAGAACTTGAACTGGACAACCTCGGACGTTTCCTTCAGATGGCTGTAGATTATAAAGAAAAAATCGGTTTCACTGGACAACTGCTCATCGAACCAAAACCGAAAGAACCAACCAAGCACCAGTATGACTTCGATACATCAACCGTCATCGGATTCTTAAGAAAGTACAATCTTCAGGACCATTACAAATTGAATATCGAAGCCAATCATGCGACACTTGCAATGCATACTTTTGAACACGAACTCAACATGGCCAGAATCAACGGCATGCTGGGCTCTATCGATGCCAACCAAGGAGATTTACTTTTGGGATGGGATACTGATCAGTTTCCGACAAACATTTATGATGCAGTACTGGCTATGATCGAGGTCCTCAGAAATGGCGGAATCGCTCCAGGAGGACTTAACTTCGACTCAAAAGTACGAAGAGGTTCCTTTGAAATGGATGACCTGTTCTACGCTTACATCGCAGGAATGGACACTTTTGCGAAAGGACTTCTTATCGCAGATCAAATAGTTTCAGAAGGTAAATTTGACAAGTTGATGAAAGAAAGATATTCAAGCTATGAGAGCGGTATCGGCGCGAAAATTGTGAGTGGTGAAGTGGGCTTTGAGGAACTGGCAGAATATGCGCAAGAGCTTGGCGAAATCAAAAACATATCAGGTCGTCAGGAACTTCTTGAAAATATCTTGAATCAGTATATTTACAGGAGCTGACTATGTATATTGGAATAGATTTAGGTACTTCTTCAGTTAAAGTCCTGCTCATCACAGGAACGGGTAAAATAATCGATGAAGCTACAGAAGAATACCCTGTGTATTATCCCCATACCAATTGGGCGGAGCAAAATCCAGAAGATTGGTGGCAGGGGACACTTACTGCACTAAAGAAACTGATTGATGCGAATCAAAATATCAAAGATGATATCATAGGCATAGGATTCAGTGGACAGATGCATGGTATGGTCGCACTTGACGAGATGGGCGAAGTTTTGACTCCAGCCATTTTATGGTGTGATCAAAGAACGTCTGATGAATGCGTTGAAATCACAAATCATTTTGGGATGAAGAAACTCGGTGAACTGGTAGGGAATAAAGCCCTCACCGGATTCACCGCACCAAAAATACTTTGGCTTAAAAAGCATCATCCAGAGATCTTTCAAAAGGTGGACATGTACTTACTCCCAAAAGATTTCATAAACTATAAACTATCCGGGATTTATGCCACAGATTATTCCGATGCATCAGGCATGTTACTTCTTGACGTGCGGAATAAACGCTACTCAGAGCCTATGCTTGAATTTATTGGAATCACCGAAAAACAATTGCCTAAACTACATGAATCCTTTGCGGTGACAGGGAATCTTTCAGAAGAGATCAAATCTATATTAGGTCTTTCACAAGACGTTATCATAGTCGCTGGTGCTGGTGATCAAGCTGCTGGTGCCATAGGTACTGGAACAGTCAGTGAAGGCGTAGTTTCAGTGACCTTAGGAACATCTGGTGTGGTCTTTGCGGCTCATGATGACTATAAGATGGATTCAGAGAACAGACTTCATGCATTTTGTCATGCTAGTGGCAAGTATCATTCTATGGGTGTCATGCTATCTGCTGCAAATAGTCTTAAATGGTGGTCTGATGAAGTCGCTAAAGATTCCATTGATCATCTGCTTGATGAGCTGGATGAAAAAATAACAGATGTGGTTTTCCTTCCATATTTGATGGGAGAAAGAACGCCCTATGCCAATCCAAATGCCAGAGGCACTTTTATCGGAATGGACATGAACAGTGGTCGTGCAGAAATGACAAAAGCGGTGCTCGAAGGAGTAGCTTTTGGACTTAAGGATTCATTGGATATCCTAAAAGATATGGGTGTTCCTGTGAATGAAATAAGGGTTATTGGTGGTGGTGCAAGGAGCCAAAAGTGGCGTCAAATCATTGCGGATGTTTTCGGACATGAAATTGTAGGCATCAATACCAATCAAGGTGGTGCACTGGGGGCTGCTATACTTGCAGCTGTAGGTGAGGGCATCTATGATACTGTTGAAGAAGCTACAAAAGTGATGATTCAAACAGTTGATGAAACTAAGCCTAATTCTGATAACGTAGCTATTTATCTCGAGAAGCATAAAAAGTATCAAAGTTTGTATCAATACTTGGAACCATATTTTGCATAGTTAAATTCTAGAAAAAACCACGATGTTTTGACTGTCGTGGTTTTTTTTACTTTGATAGGGTAAAAACTGTAAGAGAAGCATATATGATATTACAAAAGAAGGAGTGAAAAATTTGAGTGATCAAAAATCACAACAGAAAAATGAACATGAAAATATTAAACATGAGAATCACGAACAACACGAACAACACGAACAACACGAACAACACGAACAACACGAACAACACGATCATCATGATCATCACGCGATGATGGTTGAAG
>JAWSUW010000184.1:0-5708 GCA_033549245.1 Bacillota bacterium
CGGAGCTGAACCTGATAGAAATCCTGTGGCGGAAGATGAAGTACTCATGGCTGCCGTTGAGTGCCTATCTCTCATTTGATCACCTCTGCAACGAGGTCTATCGCCTACTCGGCGGCTACGGGGCTGAGTGCGCGATTAATTTTGAATAACCACTTACCATCCCAAGAAACCAGTGATCTCTCCAAGTGAGCCGGAAGAAGTCGGCCTAAGCATTGTTGTGCCTACATTCAACAGGCACCGGATTCTCGATATTACCCTTGCTTGCCTGACTCATCAGAAAACAGAATATCCGTTTGAAGTTATTGTTGCGGACGACGGAAGTAAAGAAGAACTGATCAATGTTGTACGGAAATACGAAGATAAGCTTGATATCAAGTTTGTGCGCCAGAAGGATTACGGCTATCAGCTTTGCGCAGTACGAAATCTTGGCTTGCGAACCGCCAAATACGAATTTGTTTCAATTCTTGATTGTGATATGGCCCCGGGGGTGAACTGGGTTCAGTCTTATGTAGAAGAATTAATCAAGTGTGATGACATCGCACTAATAGGCCCGAGAAAGTACGTAGACACTCATGATATTACGCCTGAGCAGGTGCTGGGCGATTCGAAATTGGTGACAGGATTACCTGAGGTTCGAACCAACAGTGATCTGGGTAACGCCAAGAAGGGAGATGTTTCCGTAGATTGGCGTCTTGAGCATTTCAAGAAGACCGAAGATCTACGTTTGTGCGATGCGCCCTTCAGGTTCTTCTCGGGCGGTAATGTAGCATTCTCCAGCAAATGGCTGCGTAAAATTGGTTGGTTCGACGAAGAGTTCACCCACTGGGGTGGCGAGGACAACGAGTTCGGGTACAGACTGTTCCGTGCCGGGTGTTTCTTCAAGGTCATTCACGGGGCCATGGCTTACCACCAAGAGCCCCCAGGTCGGGAAAACGAAACCGATAGAGCTGCCGGTAAAGCGATCACCATCAAGATAGTCCAGGAAAAAGTCCCCTATTTCTATCGCAAGCTCGTACCGATTCAGGAAGCGCGAATACATCGCGTACCACTCGTCTCTATCTACGTTCCCGCCTACAACTGCGAAGATTCAATCAAGCGTTGTGTAGACAGTGCGCTGAACCAAACGGTTACAGACTTGGAAGTCTGCATCTGTGACGATGGCTCTACAGACAATACACTTCAAGTCCTGAAGGAGAACTACGGTGATCATCCTCGGGTAAGGTTTATATCTACACCCAACGGTGGTATTGGCTCGGCTTCAAATAATGCGGTGAAACTTTGCAGAGGTTTTTATATCGGCCAGCTGGACTCAGATGACTACCTGGAGGCGGATGCTGTTGAAAACTGTCTCAGGGAGTTTATGAAAGATCGAACTCTGGCTTGCGTTTACACCGGTAACAGAAACGTAGATCCGGAAGGTAACTTGATTAATGTAGGTTATAACTGGCCTGAATACTCCAGAGAGAAACTGACCAGTGCGATGATTTGTCATCATTTCAGAATGTTTTCCGCGCGCGCGTGGAATTTGACTGATGGGTTTGATGAAAAAATAAAAAATGCTGTTGATTACGATATTTACTTGAAGCTTAGCGAGGTGGGCCTTTTTAAGCATATCAACTGTATATCATACAATCGTGTACTGCATGGTGGTAATACATCAATTAAGAAACTTGGTGTGCAGAAAATAAATCATTTCTCTGTCGTGAATTCAAGCCTTCGGCGCCAGATGATCCAATCGTTTTATTATGAACCACTAGACTCAAGTGATGATGGTTGTCGCAAGTATTTATGGGGGCGGATTTGACGATGTTGTTGAGAGAGAACCCTAAAACAGTAATTGGTATACGCTGCCATGTTATAAGTGATGTAGAGCGTAATTTTTATAATGCGATTAAGGAGATGGTTTCAGGTGATATTGAGGTTTTTTTTGTAAAGGATTGTTGTAATAATACGGCAGGTGATTTTTATGATCAAAGCTTTGTTGAAATGAGCCAGTCAGTAAGTCTGATTGAAGATCTTTATTTTCCTGAAAATGTTGGTTGGTTATGTGGGGATTATTTTTATTTTGCTCTAATGAATAGCGTTGATGCTGATTTCTATTGGTTGGTTGAACCGGACGTAAAGTTCTCAGATGGAGCCTCAGATTTTTTCTTAAAATTTCAAGATGATAGCTCTGATTTCTTGTCTATTAGGTTTGGAAGAAAAGATAAAAATTGGTACTGGTTTGAATTTGTTTCTGATTACTTTGATGAGGTGTACGGTTGCTCCTTTCCTGTTACGAGGATGTCAAAGAAAGCTGTAGAGTATGTTTTAGAGCAAAGGCGGCGGTTCACTTGTCTTAAAAAATCAAATGAGATCTCTAGGTTTCCAAATGATGAGTCTCTTGTTTCAACATCCATAAAAAATGCCGGTTATAAATGTCGAGATGTCACAAGTATATATTTAGCTGATTATTCTGGGTTTAGCACAATGATTCCACGTTTAGCTGAAACCCTCAATGCCTCTGGTGCTGCAATTTGGCACCCTGTGCTAAACTGGTCTGAATTTAAGAAAAAATTCCCGGTTAGATTAACGGCTGCCTTGAGAAACAATAAAGGAGATGAGTTTTTGTCCAAGTCGCTCAATGGGCTGGATTCTATTAAGGTTTCTGAGGTCATCTTGTCAAGCATTGATGTCTTTGAGTCTTTCTCAAGAGCTAAGGAGTAGTGTTGCATGAAATGGTCGGTTCATGAAATTTTAAGAAAAAGAAAATGTGGAAATTTTTCTGTAGCAGATTCGAAGGATTTTGAGCTGGGTGTTGATAATGTTTCGGATGGTGAGGTTTTCTCTATCAAAGGCTTCTCGCCGTATTGTTTTGACTATGATTCTGACCATTTTATTTTCGTTGATGTGAGTGCCGGGGATAGTGAATCACCTTTTTTGTACTTGGATCAGTATGAGAGGTCGACAAAGGTGCTGGTTGTTGATAGGTGCTTCTTGAGTGATTATTTTAATTTTGATGAAGAAAGGATAAAAGAAAGCGCAGGTCCTTTATTTGTTTTTTCTATTGGTCGTTGCGGCTCTACTCTTTTGGGAAGATTGTTGAAATCTTTCGGCTTTTTTGAGTTGTCTGAGCCTGATATTTTGACGGGCATTGACTTTAGACGGGACGATTTCCGAGTTAAACAAATTGCTTATCTTTCTTTTCTTTCTTTTTGTTTTGATTCTGGCAAAAAGCTAGGTGACGTTGCAGTAAAGTTTAGGTCAGGGTCACTTTACTCGACAAGAGTTTATGCGAATCTATTTCCCGGGTCTAGATTTATTTTCCTTAAAAGAAATATTCTGGATTGGAGTAGATCATTCGTCGATAGATTTAATTTTGATGCCAATATGCTTATATCTACATTAAGAGCTGGGTGGTTTTCTGTAAGCTGCATGCGTAAAAATGGTTTGAATTACTTGGTTGTAAATTTTGAGGATTTGTTAAATAATCCAGAAAATGTTTTAAGCCCAATAATTTCAGTTTTTGAATCTTCTAGGCTGGATAATGATATGTTGGACTTGGCTTTATCAAAAAATTCTCAAAAAGGTACAGGGCTAGATAAGCCGATAAGTGTTTCTCTCGAGGATTCTAGGGTTTCCGAATTTTTATCTGAACTTGACAAAGTTAAGGATAAGGAGATGCGAAAATTTTATCATCTGTAGTCGAGGCTTCATGAATTTATAGAATAACCGCAGCACTTTGGACCCTGAATTCAGGCAACATCCCTTCTTTCGGTGATGGTAGGCTATTGCCTAACGAAAGACACCAAGCAGCTGCTGGCCAATTATGATGATGTGCCAAACAACTTGGTCAAGGCCATTATGTTGTACGTGTCGGGTCCCGTGTGATTTCTGAACTCAATCAATAAGCGCAGCACCTGCGGTATCCAGGGCTACCAGCAGAGGATAACTCCTATAGCTCATTTGATCATCCGGGACCCTACAGGTAGCGACTAAAATTAATTATAGCGGTATTATGATATGAGCATTCTTGTTACTGGAGGTGCCGGTTATATCGGCTCCCACGCTACACTATGCCTGTTAGAAGCGGGTTATGATGTTCTGGTCTTGGACAACCTTTTTAATAGCTCTGTGGAGTCCCTCCGCCGCGTAGGAAAAATCTGCGGGCGCGAGCCTCGCTTTGTTCGCGGTGATATTCGTAATCGTTCATTGCTCGATGAGTTGTTTGCCGATAACAGTTTTGAGGCGGTATTACACTTTGCAGGGCTAAAAGCCGTGGGGGAGAGTGTAGACGCCCCACTTGCTTACTACGAGAACAACGTGGCTGGCAGTGTAGCCTTGTGCCAGGCCATGGCTGCGGCAGGTGTTTTTTCGCTGGTGTTTAGCTCGTCCGCCACGGTATACGGTGAGCCTGAGTTCATACCGATCAGTGAGGACTGCCCAACGGGAACACCAACAAATCCTTACGGGCGCTCAAAGTTAGTGGTGGAGCAAATACTCCAGGACTTGTCAAAGTCTGACCCGCGCTGGTCTATCGGCATTCTGCGATATTTTAATCCTGTAGGGGCTCATGAGAGCGGCTTGATTGGGGAAGACCCAAAGGGCACTCCCAACAACCTTGTTCCGTATATAAGCCAAGTAGCGATTGGTAAGCGCCAGGCATTGTCGGTTTTTGGCGATGATTACCCAACGCGGGATGGCACCGGGGTGCGCGACTATATTCATGTGGTTGATCTGGCAATAGGCCACTTACAAGCTCTTAGAGCTTTAGACGCGGCTGCTGGTGTCAACATCTGGAACCTCGGGACCGGCAAAGGGTACTCAGTTCTGGAAATGGTTGCAGCGTTCGAGTCAGCCTCCGGCAAGCCGGTGCCCTATACCATTGTGCCACGGCGGCCGGGCGATATTGCAGAGTGCTGGGCTAACCCTTCCAAGGCTGAGACCGAACTTGGTTGGCGGGCGGAGTTCGGGCTGTCAAGAATGATGGCAGATACTTGGCGTTGGCAGAAACGGAATCCTGATGGGTACCAATAAGACATCTGCACATAACTCGACTGGAAGCGATAAAACTATGGGCGATAACGACAACCGGCAAGACACAGAGCTTCAGCAATGTATTAAGGATAACCAGGAACAGCTACAAAAACGGCTGCTGAACGAGCTGGTGGCGGTACAAAATCGCGTATATTCGCAGCTGGAGAGTTTATCTTGGTTACAGAAGGCGCTGGCGCTGAAGTGGTCGATGCCTCCGCTACGGGGCTGGGCTACCTCGCCGGATGTGTTGCTGCGGTTGCATGAGCACATTCGCTTAACACGCCCGAAGCTGGTGGTGGAGTTTGGTAGCGGTGCCTCCACACTGGTTATTGCTGATGCCCTGTGCCAGAACGGCATGGGGCGGCTGGTTACTCTGGAGCATAATTCCTTCTATGCTGAAAAAACTCAGGGGTATCTGGACCGAGAGGATTTGGCGGAGCTGGTAGATATACGAGTAGGGGAGCTGGAACCTTGGTCTCACCCACATTTGAACCAGACGGGTGAGCCGCTGTTGTGGTATCCGGAAGCCCTTGTGAAAGACCTGAAATCTATCGCCCTTTTGCTAGTGGATGGCCCCCCCGGCAATACTTGCCAGTATGCTCGTTATCCGGCAGTGCCAGCCATGGCCGGTAAACTGGCCCGCAAGGCCGAGGTGTGGATGGACGACACAGGCCGGCAGGATGAGAAAGACG
>JAWSUW010000185.1:0-5707 GCA_033549245.1 Bacillota bacterium
CACGTGTGATTACTTAGGACATTATCACATGTGAATCATAATAAATATTTTTTTTGAAAAAATTCTCTTGTCAATTTAATCCACTTGTGGTAATCTAAAATAGTTCCAAGCCGAAGTGGTGGAACTGGCAGACGCGCCGGACTCAAAATCCGGAGAGGTAACACTCGTGCGGGTTCGAGTCCCGCCTTCGGCACCATGGCAAGAAAAGTTGGATGAATATCCAACTTTTCTTTTTTTTTGACCTTATTCATTTATTAGACCAAAGGTTCGGGCTTTGCAAAATAATAACCTTGGATCCAAGCACATCCAGACTGCTCAATCAAGTCCACTTGAATCTTCTCTTCCACGCCTTCGGCAATCACTCTGGAATTCAAACTATGCGCCAGTTCAACAATTGTTTTGAACATGTTAAGTGATTTTTGGTCCAGATGTATGTCATCAATGAACATTTTATCTATTTTAATATGATCAAATTTGATGTTCCTCAAATAATTGAGCGATGAGTATCCAGAACCAAAATCGTCCAGTGCGATCTTGATTCCATGAACTTTCAGTTGATCAAATATACTTGTGATTCGTTTGAAATCAGTAATAAAAATGTCTTCTGTTATCTCTAGAACAATCCTATCAGGTCTGATTCCTCGAGATTGGATCGCATCAGTCAAATAAGAAATAAATTGATCCCATAAAAACATACTCGGTGAAACATTGATCGACAGATGTATTGTATCACCGTGTATATTTGATAACCTCGGCAAATCATCCAGCGCCCGATTGATGACAAATTTACTGAACTCAATCATCAGATTATTTTTATTCAGAATCGGTATGAACTCCATTGGACTTACATTTCCAAGAGCCTGTGAATTCCATCTGGCAAGGGCTTCCACCCCGACGACGGACTTTATAGCGACGTCATACATACTTTGATAATGAAGAGTGAATTCCTGATTATTTAGTGCGGTTTCCACTTGTGCTTTTAGAACGGATTCCCTTTCAATACCGGAAAACATATCCTTCTCATAAATGACATGTCTTGAAAGCGAGTTTATTTTTGCGAATTGTAAAGCGATGCCTGCTCTCTGGTAAATCATATCAAAAGTCTCGTAGGAACTATCATAACCACAACTACTGATATGAAATTCAAGACGGTTCTGATGCCCATTCAGAATCAATATATTATTAAGGTCTTCACGCATGGTATTCAAGCTTTCATTTAATGTGGCGATATCCCAGTTCTCCACCCATGCTGCAAACTCATCCCCGGCGACCCGTGAGAACTTGACCTGATTACCTTCAAATCTTCTGAGATACTCGCTCAAAATAAGAATGATCTTATCACCATAATCATTACCATAGATGGAATTGATCACTTTGAAATCTTTGATGTCCACCAGGATCAGATTGTAATCTGCACAACCTGATTTAAGCCTCTCATTGACATGTTCCTTCAACATATTTCGATTAGGTAGACCCGTCAACGTATCATAAAACGCGTAAGTTTTAATTTTTCGATTCGCTGACTCTATTGAAGTGATCATGTGATTATAGCCATTGATCAAGCTACCAATTTCATCCGTGCGTTTGATGGTATTCACTTTTTTAAATTCACCGTATTCAGCAGCTTTCATGGCTTTCTCAATAGTCATAAGCGGAGTCGCTATGGAGGTTATATATTTAGAAGATAGAAAAAATCCCAAAAATACCACAAAAACAACAAGTAAAATCGTAAGATTCAAAATCAAAGCCGCTTCCTTGTTGAAGTCTGTGACATAGGTTCCTGCTGTGACCACCCATCCCCAATTCGGCTCATACTCAGAGTAGACAACTTTTTCCTCAAGCGTCTCCTCATAAGGTAAGTTCCATGTATATCTTGTAAAACCTCCACCACCTAGAGCTTTTTCTATCTTATCCTGAACCAGATAAAATGGCTCTTCAAGTTTAGGATTTTTATCCACCACTCCCCAAACATTCTCACCTTCAAGTGTTGGATGAAGTATTTCTTCTCCATTAATACTGTAAACAATAAAATAGCCATTTTCACCAAGATCAATAGGATTGTCAATCTGTCTCCTGCCATCTGCGTTCATGGGTCCGATCATTATCGTTTTGATACTTTCCTGAGCTTCCTCAAGCGAAATCGTACCAGCCAGAACAGCTAAGTTCTTATCTCTGATCAACATGATTGCTGATTTGACACCATTTTCGAGTATGGTCTCCCCTTTTTCATCCAGTGCTTTCTTTGAAATGTTATAACTGGGAATTCCAATAGCTAAAGCTGTTGCCAAAAGTAACAACACCATATATATTAACAATTTTCGATTGAGTGTTACCTTGATGGCATGCCTTATCATAATTTGCTCCATAAAAAAGTGATGACTATAGTATATAACAATATCCATGACCCTACAATGTGGCTAGAAGAAAAAGCACTCCCGTATGGAAGTGCTTTGAAATCAATTCATTTCAATATATTTTTGGTATTTCTGAAAATCTTGAGCTCTACATTCAATATTTAGGATTGTACCATCGTTTTCATACCTCATCTCTTTGACGCAAGCATTGTCATTCAAATAAGAGACGAGTGCCCCTTCCGTAAAAGGAATTCTCATTGTACATTCCACATAATCTGTAAAGACTTGATCTGAAATCATTTTCTCAAGAATATCAATTCCAATTCTCTCTCTGGCAGAAATGTAAACACCTCGTTCATCAACATTTGGTAGCTCATCAAGTACCAGTTCCGACTTGTTGAAAACATTGATCACCGGAATCTGATCCGCTCCAATTTCTTTAAGCGTCTCTAGTGTAACTTTCATTTGTTCTTCGTAATTTGGATTGGAATAATCCACCACATGAAGTAGAAGATCTGCGTGAATCACTTCCTCTAGTGTCGATCTGAAAGCTTTGATGAGTCCATGAGGTAGATTGCTTACAAATCCAACGGTGTCTGATAGCAGGAATCTACGTTTGTTTTTCATTATGATTTGTCTGACTGACGTTTCAAGTGTGGCAAAGAGCATATTTTTCTCGAAGACAAACTTTTCTGAGCTTCCATTGTTTTCTGATACGAAAGCGTTGAGAAGTGTGGATTTTCCAGAATTAGTGTAACCTACAAGTGCAATTGAAGGCAATTCTGAACTTACCCTTCTTTTTCTTTGCGTGGTTCTTTCATTTTGTATACTCTGCAGAGCCTTCTCCAGCTCAACAATCTTTTGCTCGGCTCTCCTTCTATCGAGTTCCAGTTTCTTTTCACCGACACCTTTGTTTTTTGTTCCTACTCCACCGGATTGTCTTCCAAGTGCGGAATAAGATCCAATCAGTCTAGGCAACAAGTATTGAACTTGCGCCATTTCAACTTGAAGTTTTGCCTCTCTTGTCCTGGCACGTTTTCCGAAAATCTCAAGGATGAGTGCCGTTCGATCAAAAACAGGCATATTAAGTGCGTTTTCAAGGTTTCTCAGTTGCGATGGAGACAATTCATCATTGAATATGACTTTTTCTGCATTCACTGATTCAGCATCCAGTTTGATCTCCATTATTTTTCCACTGCCAACATATGTGACAGAATGTTTGTTTCTCATATTTTGTTCAACCTGACTTACAACTGTATAGTTGCAAGCTTCAGCTAGATTTTTTAATTCTTCCATCGAATTTTTAAATTCGGGATTGTTACCGGCGTTTACGCCTACAATAAGTACTCTTTCGTTCATATGGACCTCCCCTTTCTTTGATTACGACAGCTCTTATCAAATACGCAAATTTTGCGGCATCTGGGAAAGGTTGTCGAATGGTCAGCGAATAATCATTACTCTACGTAATCTACATAACTTGAACATGTTCATACCTCCATTCATTTTTTTGGTTCAAAAAAACAGCCTACGAGTCAACGAGGCTGTTTTTCATATGCAATAAAAATAGACGCGAAAGCGCCTATATTATTAATTATTAAATTACGGCTGTTCACATGATTGGTGGGCACAAGAAATAAACTATTTCAGCCCCGATATTCAGTTGTAATCAACTCAATCTCAATTTCATCATGTTGGCACCCCTTTTACATTATTATACATATATACTACCACAAACCACTCATTGCTTCAATAGTTATAAGAAAAATTCAACTTTGATACACTTACCAATCACTTTCACATCAACCGGATTGAAGACTTGCGGATTATGATCATTAATACCGGTCAGCAGTTGCAATTTTCTGTTTGAGTCCATTCTGACCATCCTGATTTGTCTGATACCGCCGACTTCCAAATAATAGATGGAATCGTTTTCCACTGTATTCATCATATGCAAACTGATCACATCACCTTTTTTGATTCGAAGTCCCGGCAAATCAGCTTGTTCTACTTTTACAAACATGATTTTCTCGAAATGAATACCATCTATTTTTTTGTGGACTATTGAAAGTTCCTTGTAATCCAGCACTTTACCACTTGACTCACCGGTTACAGGATATTTTTGAATAACCCCCGCAAGTACACTTTCCCACTGCGCATTTGGTGTAATCGGTTTCATAGCCTCTCTTGCAGGTGCCACTTTAACTTTGGTCTTTTCCGGCACTGGTTGATCCTCTGTTATGAACTGTATCTCCTCACCCATCACACTAAGAATTTTCTCAGCCATCTGTTCATTGATGACTTTTTTTCCCGATTCCACTTGGAGCAAGTAACTCAATTGAATGCCAGCTTTCGCAGCCAGTTCCTTCTCGGTCATTTTTGCTTTGATACGAGCATCTTTTATTTTTTGTGCCAATCTATTCATAGTTCACCTCAATTTGTATTTAGTACTATTATATCAGAAATATGTATATTGACTTATACCCCTGCAGGGTATATAATCGCATTAAAGATACACCTGCGGGGTATGGAAAGGAGCTCAAATGAAAACAGAAGTATTTCAAGTTGATGGAATGACTTGCGCTTCTTGCTCAAGCGCAGTAGAAAGAGCAACGAGAAAAATGGAAGGTGTCGATATATCAAATGTAAATCTATCCACTGAAAAATTGACACTGACATATGATGAAACACTTATAGACGTAGCTAAAATCATGGAAACAGTAAAGAAAGCCGGCTATGAGGCTAAACCTATAAGCAAAGACAAGAAAGTAAAATTACCGATTGAAGGCATGACATGTGCTGCGTGTTCCCAAGCAATCGAAAGAAAACTTGGAAAAATGGACGGCATCGACTTTGTCTCTGTAAATTTGGCTACTGAAGCTGCCCAAATTGAATATAATCCAGATTTGGTACGCCTTTCTGAAATCAAACAAGCCATCTCAAAATTAGGTTATGTAGCAAAAGAAGCCGAAGTCAAGCGTAATGTCGATGAAGACAAAATTCGAAAAGACAAAGAAATCAAAGATATGAAGTTCAAACTCACTTTGTCTGTGATCTTTGCAATCCCACTATTTTATATTGCGATGGGTCCTATGATTCCGTTTGTAACTCTTCCACTACCAGGATTTCTTTCACCGGATCACAATCCACTTAATTTTGCTTTCGCTCAAATATTGCTTACACTACCAATCATCTGGGCTGGTCGAAATTTTTATACAGTTGGTTTCAGACAACTATTCCATAGAAGTCCAAACATGGATTCTCTGATTGCCATTGGTACCTCTGCCGCTCTATTATATAGCTTTTTCTCAGTGGGACAAATTATCGCGGGTGACCACATGGCTGTACATCATATG
>JAWSUW010000186.1:0-5580 GCA_033549245.1 Bacillota bacterium
CATTATTATATCATAATATCTTTTGGGACATAATCACGTGTGATTACTTAGGACATTATCACATGTGAATCATACAAAACTACCGCGCTCGCACGAGCGCACTTGACATCGGCAAACAAGAGTGCTAAAATGTCATAAATCAGCCGATGATTGGAAGAGTAAAGTGTCGTATTTGCCAAGCGAGTGAGGGAGTGGTGCGAGCCTCATGCGAGAAGACATTTGAAGGACATCCATGAGGTATTCGTTTGAAATGAGTAGAATGAATCGGGTTTCCTCCGTTATCGGGATCAAAGAGGACTTTTTAGTCAACTGGGATGGTACCGCGGATTAATCTTCGCTCCTTGATGGAGTGGAGTTTTTTTATTTTGCGGAGGTAAAGTTGGTTTTGAAGTTGAATTAGGGTGGCACCGCGTGAGAAATGATTACGCCCCTTGGACAATTGCGTCTGAGGGGCTTTTTTTGACCCCTCGGAGAAAGAAGAGGAGGAAAATATTATGGAAAGAACTATGATCAAATCGCTTCAAAATGAAATCGGGAATGCTGTATGCATTTCAGGATGGGTTCACAGAGTAAGGGTGTTAAAGCAGGTTGTTTTTGTGGTAATCAGAGATAGAACTGGACTCGTTCAATGTGTGATGACGCCTTTAGAGTATGAAACACAACCGCTTCATCTAGAATCCGTCGTTCGTGCACATGGTATGTGTGTTGCAGGAAACAACAAGCTCAATCCATTTGAGGTAACGGTTGAAGCTGTTGAGATTCTTAATGAATCACAACCTGAACTGCCATTCATGGTCAATGGAGATTCACTGGATGTCCAATTGGATACCCTACTTAACAATCGTGTGCTTAGTCTGAGAAACGGCAAGGAACAGGCTGTTTTTAAAATCGAAGGGATATTATCCGAAGGTTTTGGTTCGTTTTTAAGACAAAATGATTTTCTGGAAATCCATACTCCAAAGATTGTGAAGGAGGGTGCTGAGGGTGGAGCCAATGTATTTTCACTGGACTATTTTGGAGAAAAGGCATATCTTGCACAGAGTCCGCAGTTCTATAAGCAGATGATGGTTATTTCCGGAGCGGAAAGGGTTTTTGAAATCGGACCTGTATTCAGGGCTGAGCCTCATAGTACCAGCAGGCATTTGAATGAGTATGTGAGTATGGACCTTGAAATGGCATTTATTGAGGATGAATCCGAATTGATGATCCTTGAAACAGAACTTCTGAGGTCTATGATTGAGAAAGTATCTCTGGAATGTGCTGATGAACTAGAACTGTTAGCTATAGAGCTTCCAATTGTACCAAATGAGATTCCCAAAATGAAACTTTCAGAGGCGATTGACATCCTTAAATCACTTTATGGAAAAGATGATCTAGAAGGGGATTTGGATCCAGATGGAGAACGTTTGATCGCCAAACACATCTATGAACTTACTGGTTCTGAATTTCTTTTTCTGACACATTATCCTCAGTACAAAAGGCCAATGTATACCATGCCAAGTGGCGAACTGGAAACCAAAGGATTCGACCTTCTGTTCAGAGGACTGGAAATTACTACTGGTGGTCTGAGAATTCATAGACTCAGTCAATTGAAGAAAAGTATGGTTAAAAAAGGTCTTGATCCTGAAGCCTATGAGTCTTATTTGGAAGCTTTCAAATACGGCGCGCCACCACATGGTGGTCTAGCCATTGGACTGGAAAGATTGACAGCTCAGTTGCTTGGGTATAAAAATATTCGAAGAACCACACTTTTTCCTAGAGATGGGCAGCGGTTGGTGCCATAAGCGCTGTGAAGCGCGCTTAGTCTGTGTTGCACTGAGGAACGTGCAGTAGTTTTGTACTCTGGCGAGTACAGTAGTTTTGCACTCTGGCGAGTGCAGTAGTTGGGAAGTGATTAAAGGGTTGATGCAAAAATTCGCATCAACCCTTTTAATTTCAAAAGATATCGTCTTATGATCTTGATTTTCCTAACTACTTGGCGCTAGCCAAAAACCACTGGGATGCACTTTTTGCACCCCCAGGTACCAGTTTGCACCTGTCCCCAATTAGGACCTGCTCTCCCTGCCTCTTTCAATCTCTTCGGCAATGCCGTCAATCAAGGACTGAAGCGAGACTTGGCCTCTCTTGGATATGCCGTTCAGATCCGCGATTTTCGACATCATTTTGAAGAGCATGTCATTTTTGAGGTTCTTGAATTTTGGATTGAAATTGATCAAAAATGGTTTGATAGATGGATAAACATCCAGGATATCTTGTAGTTTTGTGTCTCCGGAGAGCTTCATGTCGCCAACTTGTCTGGTGTAATCCAGTGTTGGATCTTCATAGGTCGAAGTTGTTTGTTGTTCTTCGGCAGCCTCGTCATCCCAGTTGAGCAGTCTGTTTGAACCTTCAAGACTTCGGACGTGAGTGGCATCTTGCATCATCTCGAGAATGCCTTTGAACTCACCTTTCTCGTTTTTAACTGCAAAGTATTGGATATGCAGAAATTTTCCTCCGATTTCGAGCCAAAATTCAGCAGTGTCTTTTTTGCCGGATTTAAAAGCTTCTACGATGCGCATAACAGTGTCGACACTTTCGCGTGGATGGCAGTTTTGAACTTCCCTGCCGATTACTCCAGGGCTTCTTGGAAAGATTCTGTGAGGTATGTCATTGTAGAATCGTACAATTTCATTTTCATCCACAAAAGACACATCAACTGGTAGGTGTTTGAAGATCAAGTTGATTTGTTCCACTGTAAGAAGACCTTGTCCTAGATGGATGAGACCTGATTCAGCTATAGGTGATTCCGGAAGTTTCTGATCAGTATGCATTCCCCATGATTTAGGAGGATCGATGAGACAATATCCGATTTCGTCATCTCCTTTTCTGATGGTTATGAACTCATCTTCAGTGAGCATTTCCAGCGCGGTTGGGTATAAAATCTGTTCTTCTTTGAAAATCATGTCCCTAAGGTCTCGTATGAGATCGAGTTGTGCTCTGAGAAACTGAATTGAGTTGGTTTCCTCGAAAATCGTATCCGATTTTAAATTCACGTAGTGATTCTTGATCGTTTTTTTGATCTGGTTGTCCAGCGTCCACATGACGGAGGTCGGTTTGTCAAAGCCCTTGCGCTCCAGGTAAGGAAAAATTTGATTTTGCTTACGGTCATAGTGCGTTTCAATGGTGAGTAATTTTTCATAGACTTCAAGCCAAGGATTGAGTATGAATTTTCCAGTGAGCATGTTTTCCATGGTGTATGTCAGTTCTCGAATTTTCTTGTTTTCTTCCAGATACGTATGAATAGGATGTCCTTCAGGCAGATCAGGAAAACTGTTGTCCAGGACATCTTTGAACACGTCGATCAAATCTTCGAGCTTTTCTTCAAGCATGGCATCATCAACGCCATGCAGAACTAAATTTTGTTCGGCAAAAGCAAACTCCTCTGGTGTGATGTGTCCAAAATCCGCTGCTTTTTCGCGCGCTTCCTCATAGCTGATCTCGCCTTTCATGAAAGATGCCTTCAGTTCGATGAGGCGTCCAAGACGTTCTTGGTCCAAGCTCAGTGAAGCGTTCATTTTTTCAACTTTATCAGTGTTGTTTTTTATATTCATCATAGCCTCCTTGATTATGTTTGTTATAATATTTATATCATATCCTAAAACGTGGGGATTAAACGGTAACTTGCGTTACCAAATGAAAATCATTATCATTTACAATGTTGTTGACATATGTTTTTAACGGAGTATAATAAACTCATACAAGACATATGTCCAAAACTTATAGTAGGTATTGAAAGAGGTGGAGTATGCCTAGGCCAAGAAAATTTAGAAGAGTTTGTGAATTGCCCGACAACAATTTATTTGGGGCATTGGGGCGTCCGATCAATCTGGAAGACGCTATCATAATGACCGTGGAAGAGTTTGAATCCATTCGTTTGATGGATCACGAAGGCATGGTTCAGGAGGAATGTGCTGAACGTATGAATGTTGCCAGGACAACCGTTCAAAGGATTTATACCGATGCGCGAAAGAAAGTTGCAGAAGCATTGGTCACCGGAAAGATTTTGAAAATTGAAGGTGGCGATTATGAACTTTGTGACGTGAACACATGCAATTCTGGCTGTGGCAGATGCAGGAGGAGAAGGTTTCAAAATGCCCATCATTCAAACCTCGATCAACAGGAGGAATAATAATGAAAATTGCAATGCCCGTAGAAGATACAAATATAAGTGGTAAAGTTTGTCCGTCGTTTGGAAGAGCTCCATATTTCATGGTTTATGACACTGATGGAGATCAAGCGGCTTTTATTGAAAACACAGCTGCTGACAGTCCAGGAGGGGCAGGGGTGAAAGCAGCTCAAATAGTGGTTGATCAGCATGTTGATGCTTTACTGACACCACGTTGCGGTCAAAATTCAGCAGATGTCATGAAGTCTGCTGGGATCGATTTTTTTCAGACTGAAGGCGATTCAATTTCTAAAAATATTGATGCCTATAAAAATAATATGCTTCAAACATTGAAGGAAATACATGAAGGCTTCCATAATCACGGAGGCAAATAAATGAAAATTGCGGTTTTAAGTGGCAAAGGGGGAACCGGAAAAACGCTGGTTGCCGTGAATCTTGCTGCAGCAGCTTTAAAGTCCACATATTTGGATTGTGATGTGGAGGCACCCAATGGGCACTTGTTTTTTAAACCTGATCAACTGACTGAATCTGAAGTAACAGTAAAAATACCTTATGTCGATGATTTAAAGTGTAATGGATGCAGAAAGTGTGTTGAGTCTTGCAATTTCAATGCGCTGGCTTACATTCATAATCGATTGATGGTATTTGAGGATATTTGTCATTCGTGCGGAGGCTGTTTATTGGTATGTCCAGAACATGCTTTACACGAAAAAGATAAGTCGATTGGAAAAATACAGATTGGCTTTTCAGGTCATGTCGAAATGAAATCAGGAAGCCTTAACATCGGAGAATCTACTGGTGTACCGGTCATCAAAACTTTACTGGAGATGTCTGGTAATCGGGATGAACTGACCATAATCGACGGTCCACCTGGAAGTGCATGTACTGTCATGGAAACTATCAAAGATGTTGACTATTGCATTTTGGTGGCAGAACCCACAACTTTTGGAGTACATAATTTAGAGATGGTTCATGAACTCGTGAGGTTATTTGGTAAAAGATTTGGCGTAGTACTCAACAAATGTACAGAGGGTGACAATCCATCCGAAAATTACTGTACCGACCACAAAATCAAGATTCTTTCAAAAATTCCTTTCGATGAGACTCTTGGAAGGCTGAATTCGAATGGTGAAATTGCTGTAAGAGTGAATGGGGATTATGCGAAATTATTTGGAGAACTCCTGAAGACGGTAGAAATGGAGGGATTCAAATGAAACAGTTGTTGGTGTTAAGTGGCAAGGGTGGAACTGGAAAGACAACAGTCGCGAGTGCCTTCATCAAGTTATCAAATGCTAAAGCATATGCTGACTGTGACGTCGATGCGCCTAATTTACACTTGGTTACAGAACATAAAACCCTGGTGAGCGATGTGCCGTATTATGGCATGAAAAAGGCATTGATTCATAAGGACAAAT
>JAWSUW010000187.1:0-5566 GCA_033549245.1 Bacillota bacterium
GGTGTGAATACTCGATAATCCCTCTCATGAAAGACTCGATCCCTTCCACTCTCAGTGCTGAACCGAAAAAGCAAGGAAAAACTTTCCGGTTCGATATAGCCTTTCTTATCGCACCCAGGTCAATTTTTCCTCCTTCAAGATAAGATTCCAGCATACTCTCGTCGCACATTGCAAGTTGCTCACAAAATGTTTCGCTTCCTATCTCGGAAAAGTCCACACAAGATCCATTCAGGTGTTGCTTCAGATTGTTGTTGATCCATTCTTGATCCGTTCCGTTTTGATCCATCTTATTGATGAACACGAACACAGGAATCCGGTATATCTCCAGTAACCTCCACAATGTTTTTGTATGTCCCTGTACTCCGTCCGCTCCACTGATCACCAAAACGGCATAGTCAAGCACCTGTAGTGTCCTCTCCATCTCTGCTGAAAAATCAACGTGTCCAGGAGTATCCAGTAAAGTGATTTCTGTATCATCAACTTCTATGATCGCTTGTTTCGAGAATATGGTGATGCCTCTGGATTTCTCAAGTTCAAAGGTATCCAAATAAGCATCCTTATTGTCCACACGTCCGAGTTTTCTTATTTTACCGCTCAAAAAGAGCATACTTTCTGATAATGTGGTTTTACCGGCATCCACATGAGCCAATATACCAATGATAAGTTTTTTCATAATTTATTGCTTCCTCAGTTTTATTAGACTTCCATTTTATCATGATATCAGTTTGTTTGGAATTGTGCCAATCATCAATTTTAAATTTCTAATTTTTCGCAATAATTGCCAGATCATTCAAAATAATCATTATCTTAATCGGAAGTTGGTGCTATAATGGGTGCTGGGTGCAAATCTATAAATATGGAGGCAAATTTGGAACGGAAACGAAAATTGGCTAAAAGAATCGAAGAGTTGACTATAGAGCTTGTCAACGTCAGAAGTGTTGTTGGAACAAAAGATGAAAATGACATCAGCGACAAAATATTTGAAATGTTCAGCGCGATGCCGTACTGGAAAAAACATCCCCATTTACTGACTCAATTGCCATTCATAAACGACTCGCTCGGACGAAGCAGTGTCATGGTCAGAATCAGTGGTGAACAAAAAGAAAACGATAAAACCATAGTATTGATCGGACATACTGATACTGTGGGAATCAGCGACTATGGTGATCTCAAAAAATATGCAACAGAACCAGCCGAACTTAAAAAAGCCCTTCAGAAGCTTAACTTGTCTGAGGACATAAAAAAAGATCTTGAATCAGATGATTATATATTTGGTCGAGGTATTCTCGATATGAAATGTGGCGTTGCCGCAATCATTGCTGTTCTGGAAGACCTTTCAGACAGACTCGACGAATGGTCAGGAAATATCGTTTTTTGTGCGGTTGGTGATGAAGAGGGCAATTCAGGTGGCATGCTTTCATTTGTACCAGAGCTTGTTCGTTTGCAAGAATCAGAATCCTACGATTATCAGGCCGTTTTAGATACGGACTATGTATCTCCTAGATATGATGGCGATGACAACAAATACATTTATATCGGTACTGTAGGCAAACTCATGCCATCTTTTTATGTGCTTGGCAAAGAAACACATGTTGGTCAACCTTTCAACGGTCTCGATCCCACACAAATCGCAGGTGCGATCATTATGAAAATCAATAAAAATATCGCCTATTCAGATGTAGTTGAGGGAGAAGTTTCATTACCTCCGATCACATTACAACATCGCGATCTCAAATCGGAATATTCCGTACAAATCGCAAGGGCAGTCAATCTCTATTTCAATTATGCGACACATAACAGCACACCTGATCAGGTCATGCACAAGATGCTCAAAGCATCTTATGATGCATTCAACGATGTTGTGAATGTCCTCAATGAACGTTATGATGTATTTTGCAAAGCGAGTCATATTGAAACCAAGCCTTTGACTTGGAAAGCAAGAGTCATGTCTTATCAGGATCTATATGCGGCTGTCTATGAAGAGCGTGGAGAAGAACTTGTTGAAATTTTAGAATCTTATAAAGAAGAAATGCTTAAAGACCCGACGATTGACGAACGCCTATTCAGTCAATATCTCGTACAAGCCGTTCATAATCTGTGGTCGGATAAAGATCCAATTGTCATTGTTTACTTCTCTCCTCCATATTATCCTCATAACTATGTGAGCGGAGAAACTGAAAAAGGACAAAAATTAATAGACACTCTCAAAAATGTCGTTACAAAACACAAAGGCAAAACTCCAATGGTCGGAAGAAAGTTCTATCCGTATATCTCAGATTTAAGTTTTGCATCAGCACCATCAGCTGAGCGTATCGCAACACTTAAGAACAACATGCCTGCTTTTGGTTCGAGGTATAATCTTCCGATTGAAGACATGCAAAAACTGAGTTTGCCGGTGGCCAACATTGGACCATTCGGTAAAGATGCCCATCAGTTCACTGAACGCATTGAAAAAGACTACTCATTCAGGGTCGTTCCAACGATACTATACGAAACCATACTGAAACTTTTAGACTAAAAAAACAAGAGCTCACGCTCTTGTTTTTTTAATTTTTAAGTTCACGAATCTCATTTTCAAGTTTTAAAATTCGTTCTTTTTCTTTCTCAGGCAATCTCTTCATAAGTTCACTTCTGAGGTAGACTCCCTCATCCATTTTATCACGTTTCTCCTTCACACCTTTTTGGACTTCAGTCCATGAAACTTTGCGGTTTTTATTGTAAAGATCAAGATCAGCCAAGCGGTGACCTGTATCGTCGTATTCAAGACCAATTAGAATTTTTTTAATTTCAGCTGGTGGTGAGAAACTAAACAATTTGATCTGATAGACCATGATAGACATAACTATGTGCGCATAGTCTTTGATCCACCCCTCACCTATGACGAGACCTGTCTCGAGTCCTGAAAAGACTTGAACGAGCCTCTGGTAATGCTTTTCATAATTGTCATAGGCATCATATAGGCTTATTCTGTATTCATACCAGGATGAATCTTTCAAGTTATGGTTCAAATAGAAAAGTGCTTCACGACCAAGTCTCGCAAAACATTCCTTCTGATTTTGATCCACTAAAATATGATCTGAGAAAAAATCCTCACTCTTGATTGCCTGATGTAGCCTCTGTGTGGTCAGACTAATCAAAGTCTGCTCCTTTTCACCGAGTCTCACGCCATCTTTCCATGACACTCTTTTCCCTTCATAATTCTTTGATAGCATATCAGCAAATTTATTCTCGTTCCCTGGAACACGAAATACCACGATCCTAGGTCCCATATCCACTTTTTCAATATCCGCACATGCCTTGAGGTTGATGATATCCGCTAGAACCGTTGTCCCAGTTTCGTCTGCTAGTAAAATATACTCAGCATCATCGGGATCAGTAATCTCTGGTCCGATTGAAGTAATGAAGATCAAAGTGCTGTGCTCATCCGAATCGCTCTGACCTTGTGCGAAAGTAACGCTCTTATATCCGAGTTTCTCAGTCAATTGATTAAAAGTTGTATTTGGATTTGCAGACCGTAGAAATATTATTCTAGTACCCATTCTCAGAAAAATCATCTGTACCTCCAGAAATATGTTTTATGTATGATACCCACTTATCATTATAGCACAAACAAAAAAATCTCTTGCAAATGATCTACATGAGCAAGAGATTCTCAAATGTTAACTTGAAATTCAATCCATTTTTTTGATGCGTTCAATAACATCCATCTCATCTGGATATTTGACAAGTTCTTTTTTATTATGGAATACTTCTTTGCCATCTACTTCAACCAAGAAAATTCCTGGTCTGCCATCTACGAGCTCCACATCTTCAATACCGAGATCTTCTTTTATTTTGTCTGCTAAACTAGCAGCTCTGTCACGATACCCTCATGAATTGCAATAAGTGATTAAAACCTTTTTATCCATATGCTCCTCCTAAAATTTCGTAATTATGATTGTATTACGTTTGACATATACCCTAGTTGACCCTGACATAATCAGTGGACGTAAGAAGAATACAGATTCAAATCTCAAGGATTGATCGGAAAAATAGGATAGGTCGGATTGATTGGTATGATCATGAGTGTGTCTTTTTTGGGGACATAAAACTTTCGTGTTTCTCCAGGAGCAATTATTGCCCCTTGATCTGTTGACTTAAAGGTCTCAATGTTGTAACCGTCCGGACCTTTATTTAGTCGGGCAAATGTGATTTCTTTCAACTCGGCAGTATCCCAATTTGATGTGTTCGTCACTTCTACGTACCAATGCGTGTCCTTTTGTGGCGGCCAATAGTCTACCGCATAAATCGGAAGAGGCACATCCAGTTTGAGCGTTTTGCTGTAATCGACCCACAGAGACTCATTTGGGGTATCCCAAACAGTAAATGGGCTTTTACCGTCTATTCCAATGGTCACTTTCAGTTTGTTTCGTGACTCGGCACCTGTGTCAATGTGAATTCTCGCTGAAAAAGCTTGATCTGTGCCTGCGCGCTCAACAGAAATATTTTCATAATATCTGACAAATCCGAAATTTATTGCCAGGTCATCATAAGCAACTGTGAAGTAACCGTTGTCTGTCGGTCCCCATGTGTCTCCCCAACTGTTGAGACATTTCACTGTTTTGGTGACATCATCGTAGCCGACTATGGTGACTGCGTGATGCTCTTTTGGATTCTCCCCTTGAATCAGCGATAGTTCTCCAGCAGCGAGCAAAGGTCCGAAATTCTTCAAAAAGTATCTGATGTTCTCTATTGTCGGTTCGTATTCTTCACTTTCTTTCATTTTGTAATATGAAGCCAAGTAATTGGTCCAACCGTTGGGTTTGAGCATTTCGCTGTAATCCACATAGTTTTTCCCAGTTGCATCCTTTTTCACAACCGCTTTGTCATAATCAGACGGTGATGAGGCTTCTGGGCAGAGTCCATTTTCTGCCAGTACAAATGCAGAATTAATCAGCCCACCATCAGCCAACTCTTCCTGTCTGCCGTGCAAATACCAGAATGATGCATCCGGTGTATAAGGGTGCTCCCTTTCCTTGAGAATGTTCATGATATGAACCATCGAACGACCGATGCATCCGCCTACACCATCCTGATTGCCTTGAAATGTCATGAATGGGGTGAAATCACAGCCTGTTGGCCAGAATATGATTTGCGGAACATCATGCCATAATTTGTTATAGTCCTCGGAGGGTTTGATACTGGAAAGATTCACATTTTTCTGTACAGTTAAGGTATCCATGTAAATCTTGGCAGAGTCATAGCTCTTATCGATGGCAGAAAGTTTCAGTCCTGATACCACCCAATTTGGAACGTCTTTCAAGCTGATTCCCGGGTAATTGAATCCAGGAATTATCAACTCAGGTGTTGAATCCGGAACTGGATCTGAAGACGCTTGTTTAGATGCGACGGTAACAATCCTATTGACACCATCCCACCCCACGTCAGCTCCAAACGATTCACTTACAAATCGAAGCGGTACCAAGGTTCTATCATTGATGATTTTAGGAGGCACATCAAGTGTTACAGACAAACCATTGACCGATGCCAACTTATTACCAATATAAAGGATGATGGTCGTCTCTCC
>JAWSUW010000188.1:0-5561 GCA_033549245.1 Bacillota bacterium
CCGATGTTCAAAAGCATGATGACGACAAAATCGTTGTCACTCGACATTGTCGATGAGCTATCTGATGCGTTCAAAAGAGAAATTCATAGTGTATTCAGCAACGAAATACAGAGTAATTTAGAAAATATGAAAAAACTCTACTCTCAAGAACGTTTAAAAGTATTGGTGTTGAGAAACCTTGAAAAAAACAAGGAAATTATTGCCATTTCAATATTCCATTGGTTGAGAGCAACGGATATCCATTATGAGTTTGAAGATCCGTCCATCCTTAGATATGTAAGAAACAATTCTGTTGGTCGTATTCTCGTGATTGATGGCATATTTAAAAGAAAACAGACTGACTTTAAGAATCTGGAACAAATCATGTTGACTGAGACGCTCGCAAACGCATTATCCCGTGACTACACATACTGTGTATATAAAGAGTCTGTCAGGGACCACATCAATAAAGAAATGAATGAGGCACTATTCAATCAAGGTTTCATCAATATAACATCTATGAAGACAAATGAAATTGCTTATGCTGTAAATATGTCTTCACCTTGCACACTTAATCTCGATATACACTCACAGTTCAAAGATCCTTATAAGACGATGCCTGAACTTTCTGCTGTCATGGCAAAATCCAGGGTAAGGCTTCAAAAGGCAATGACTGAATTATATCCCGGCAATTTGGTCTTGAGTTTTGACCGTTCAATGATCTATGAGACGTTGATCAAAAAAGTGTGTGAGGAAAACAATGTTCCCTCGATTCCACAAAATCCTAGAATGCTAGGAGATGCCATGTGTGTGCCGTTTGGTGCAGTATTCAAAAAGTGGATACTTCCCAATACGATCACTAAAACCTTACATGCAGAAAAGTACTTCTCCACGGATTTGGCAACCCATCAAATTAAGGAGTATCCATACTATCTTGATATTGAGAACCAGATCAAGATGATTAAATCCTATGATAAGCCAATCATTTTAGTGGATGATCTCTTAAACAAAGGTTATCGCTTGCAGGCTTTGGTGCCATATTTCAAGAAGTATCACGTGGAGGTACAAAAGTTCATCGTAGGTATAATGTCAGGTAGCGGTAAGGAAATAGCCGAATCAATGAACCTCAATGTCGATGCGGCATATTTCATTCCTAAAATCAAAGTTTGGTTCTATGAAAGCAAGTTATATCCTTTCATTGATGGAGATGCCATTTGGCGTGGCAGTATACCAGACAGCAATTTGATCAATTCCGTCAACTTGATTTTACCTTATTCCTCTGCGGCCTATATAGAAGGTGCCACTAAGGAATCCATATATAATCTTTCAGAAGTGGCACTCACAAATGCAATTGAAATCATGACCGCAGTAGAAACCGTTTATGAAAAACTGAACGACCGTTTGTTGACCATCAACCGTTTGGGTGAAGTGCTCAATACTCCTAGGTATCCTGACAAAGGGAAAAACATATTTTACTCCAATAACATCCGCCCGTCAGAGTACATCAAGGATGATCTTGAACAACTGAAAAAACTCAAATCATTTTATATTGGATAGGTGAAAAAAATGTATATTTACAAAAAAGATGAATGGCAACTGATCAGTTTCAACACTTTGCAGGGACTAGAACAGATGATTTCTGCATTCGATAGCCAGTTTGATCGTAATGTGATTGTTTTTAACGCACCACTTGGGTCAACAAAAGCATGTTTTCATTTCGAAAAACCCGATTGTGAGGCAGAAACTTTGGATGCTCTTTATTCTGACCTTGAAAGTGCGGATGACGAAGTGATTAATGAGCTGATAAAAAATAGAAAAACGATTGCTGTCAACATCAATTATCTGATTAATCGATATGATACATCTGATGATGATCTTTGGGATCGTATGATCACTTTTCTTAATGAGCAATCCGATTTTCATAAAAAGAAAAAATCTGTTAATCTTTTAGGACTTGGAGATGTGGGAAGCATGCTGACCATTGGGCTCAAACTGCTTGGTGGCGAGTGTATCAGTGAAATTGGTATATTTGATTTGAATGACAATCAAAAGAGCCGGTGGGAAATGGAATTGAATCAGATCACCACCAATTCAAAAATCAGAGTTAAAGCGATAACTTATGATCAACTTTTTGATTCGGATGTATTTGTATTCTGTGCGTCCAAGTACGTCCCAAAAGTCGGCGAAAATGTTGAAGATGTCAGAATGGTCCAATTCAATGAAAACTCAAAAATCGTTTCTTTGTACGCCAAAGAGGCAAGAAATTCGAACTTTAAGGGCATTTTTGCTGTTGTCTCAGATCCTGTAGATTTATTGTGTCTTTCCGTTTTTGATGCTTCCAACAGAGATGATGCTGGTGAAATGGATTACAAAGGACTTTTTCCTGAGCAGATAAGAGGCTATGGACTTGGTGTTATGGACGGAAGAGCAAAGTATTATAGTCGCTTGATGAATTTGTCCTATGATGAAAAAGGACGCGTATTCGGCCCTCATGGATCTGCATTGGTCGTTTCTGCTGATGTAGGTCAAGAGGATGATGTATATTCTCTTCAATTGACAGAACAGGTCATACACGCCAATTTGGATGTTCGTGCCTTGGGGTTTAAACCTTTCATTGCGCCTGCTCTATCCTCAGGAGCTGATGCCATAGTATCCACTTTGAATGGGCAGTGGCATTATAGCGCGACTTTTGTGGGTGGAATCTACTGGGGCACCAGAAACAGACTCTCCACATACGGCACTGAATATGAAGCTTTGACACTGGGTTCTGATTTGCTCAACCGAGTAAGACAGTCGTATCATAATTTGGAGGAAGCATGGGCACAATTGAAATAATCAATTTTGGTTGCACCAACGTCAAAATTCTTCAGATGCTTGAAAAAACAGCGTCAGAGATGAATTTAACTCTTAGTGGACAGGAACCTCCAGCGTTTTCCAAAAGATTGTTGTTTGTCATACAACTGGATGAAATAGGAGAAAACACTGAAGCAAGCGCATTTTTAAAGTCCAATCTTGAAAATGGTTACTTTAAAAACAGCATAGCTGCAATCGTTGTGCTCTCCAGTTCAGATTTATATACAAAATCATACTCAAAAAAATGGATTTTTGTTGCCAATTCTTTGGGGTGTGAGATGATTGGACATCCACTGGTCGAAATAACTGGTGGGTATCAAAACTTTAACACATGGACAAAAACTGTCGATGAACCACTTGAAACTATAGCAATGGGACTTATCAAGTCATTGGTGACCAGACTTGCTGAATATAAGAATTTGAAGTTGAAACAATCAAAAGTCTTGGTGTTGCATGCCGGCCACAAGAAAATATCCAATACATTGATGCTATGGGAACGCATTGAGAGCAAACTTTCAGAACGCCTTGGTCCAGAGGTCTCCATCAAGACTCTACATGTTGAAGAGGGTCAAATCAGAGATTGTTATGGATGTGCTTTTGAGACTTGTACTTATTATGCAATGAGCAGGAGTTGCTTTTACGGAGGATTTGTTGTCGAATCACTTTATCCAAGTCTTGAAGAGGCGGACTATGTAGTTTGGATATGTCCCAATTACAATGATGCAATCTCCGCTAAATTGATGGCTGTTGTCAATCGTTTGACAGCACTATATAGAAATATGAGTTTTCATGAAAAATATATACTTGCTGTTGTCGTATCAGCAAATTCTGGAAATGATGTTGTCTCAAGTCAATTGATCGGTGCTCTGAATATTAACAAGGGTTTCAGGTTGCCTCCTAAGTTTGCTTTGATGGAAATGGCCAACGAACCTGGGGAGATTTTTAAACGGGAAAGTATTGATTCCACAATAAACAATTATGTCAACAGCGTGTTTGAAATCATGCACAAAAATATGAAATAATTTTAATAAATCACTTTCATTTTATTTTCAATATGGTATAATAATTACAACAAAACCAGTTCACAATTGAATATGCAGTTTGAAATGAGTGATGTTGAGTTAACCTGACCATTTTTTAAAGGGAGTGATACCGCCAGAGAATTTTGTAGTATCATATAGGTTGTCGTTGAAATTTAATGATTTAGATTTGCTTATGTAAACCACGTGTTTCAGCCAATGTGTAGGGTCACAAGGACCCTGAAAAATTAATTAGGCGATGGAAACAGTGGATAGCAATGATTGTAAAATTTTTCAAGAGCTGGATTGTTGATGTTGTGTGAATTCTAAGAAATGGTTATTTTGACCAGATTAAGAGAAAGGGTGATTCCACCAGAAACACAAATTGAATTTATATGTTAAAAAGTTCCTCTCATAATGGATTAGAGAGGAACTTTTTTGTTTGCAAAGAGGTTGCATTGTTCCTCGTTGCGCATTGCGGTCACCATACTTTTTCTGCTGTTTGGGACCGTTTTTTCCAGTTGCTTCACAAGTTGACCAATAGATTCTCTTTTTGTGTGTCGATCCATCGGACAAGGACTTTTTAAAACCGGTATGTCCTCGGATTTGATCAAACCTTTGATATCCATTTCCGTGGAATTCATGAAGGGTCTGATCACATGTATATCTGCTCTGGTCAAATGCGATTTATATTCAAGAGTATTTAATTTCCCGGAATAAAGCATGTTGAGAAACATGGTGGTCAGGGCATCGTCTTGATGATGCCCGAGGGCCAATACATTGAGCCCTTTATTGTTCATCGTATCCGATAAAGTACCTCTTCGCATATTGGCACAGAGGGCACACGGATTCTTTTCTTCCCTGATCTCAAAAACTATTTTTGCTATATCTGTTTGAACAATGGTATATGGAACGTCGAGTTCCCCGCAAAATATCTTTGCTGCCTCAAGATCGAAATTGTTGAATCCCATATCCACTGTGATGGCTTCAAGGTCGAAATTAAATGGTGCAAATTTCTGAAACCTTTTGAGCAGGTATAGCAAAGCCATACTGTCTTTGCCACCCGATAATCCGACAGCAACACGGTCACCATCTGAAATCATGTCATATTCTTGTATGGTTCTACGCATATTACCTAAAAGCCTTTTCATTAAGCCACCTTTCATCTGTCCATTCAATT
Source organism: Bacillota bacterium (assembly GCA_033549245.1). GTDB lineage: Bacteria > Bacillota > Clostridia > Peptostreptococcales > Acidaminobacteraceae > Fusibacter_D. The sequence continues at coordinate 5,032 of JAWSUW010000188.1, forward strand.
CTCAAAATCATACTCGATTGAGTAAGGTTCGCTCCATTCACCATCTTTGTCTTTTGCCTTTAGTGTAATGGTGTATTTTCCTTCAGTCTCAAAAATTGGGAATAGATTCTCATCACTGAAACTTTGTACGAACTCGTCTTCAAAATAGATTTCCCAGAGGTATTCATCAATGTTCTTTTTTCCTGTGGATTCATTCATGAATGCGACGCGACTTTCCATAAGAGGCTCAATGATGAAATGAGCTTCAACAGGTTCGTTTCCTAAAATCATCTTGCCTCCAAAAAATATGAGAATGACTAGTAAAATCCCAATCACAATAGGAACTATAGGCAGTTTTTTCTTAATAATTAGGTCTTCTTCATGTTCATTTGCGGTACCAGTGAATAAATTGTTCATTTCATAATCCAGTTCATCTTCGTCATCGACCTCACGAGGTTTTCTTGAAGATGAAGCACTCGGCAGAACATCTGGAATATCTTCATCATGTGATACCGGAACTTCCTCGGTATCTTGAACATCCTGTACATCCA
>JAWSUW010000189.1:0-5507 GCA_033549245.1 Bacillota bacterium
CCAGCCAGGTGTAAAGGCTCTTATTCGACCAAGTTCATAGCTCATCTCATCCAGTCTATCACTTGTTTTATAAGTTTTTAGTGCGGCGTCATATAAATACGATGATTTGATCCGACTATACAAATCTAGATTTTCATCAGTCGTTCCAATTTTAAAACTCCTGGCAGGGGCTTCAAGGAAACAGGGTACCTTATTCAACTCAAAAGCTTTCACCCTGACAGCGTCTAGCCCATAAGGCGTTTTATAACCAAGCTCTTCATATTCGGTAGCGGTATACGTCAGATAAGTCGGAAACATACCTTCACTATATTCTTTCGAACGCTGAATGCCGTCCATCAACACTTTTTCAACTTCGCTTAGAAACGACAAAAGTTCTGACTTGCAAACACCAACTTCTCTGCCACTTATTCCTTTTTTAATACGCTCTCTAAAGTTTTCTCGAATCGTTGTCATCTCATCCCATCGCTCAAAAAGAGTTGATTCTTTAGAAATCGCATCATTTAAAGCCCAGAAAAAATCATGATTTTCCTCAAGCAAATTAAAATCTTTTGTTATATTGTCATTTAAGAATCGAACGATACGCACAAGTTCGACTGTTTCACTCATGCCTGATGCAAAAACGCCCGGCAAGCCATTCATTGCATCATTCCACCCCGGCTTATTGGCTTCCATTTCTATTCCCATGCCAAAAGGATCCAGTGATGAAAATTTAGTGAGCACTAGTGTCATCAGCTTTTGAGCTAAGTTCGTCTTATAAACTTCCCCTGATTGATTTCTGGTCCAGTTCGATTGATTGAATCGATTTGTATGCGGTTCTTCTTCAATAGCGCCATATTGTCTGACTTCACCGCTTAAATTGACACCATGCTTTTGATTTCTTGGTAAAACTGAAACAGGACTTTCGAAGTATTGATAGGATTTGTCCTCATAAAGCAACACCTCTAACCTGTCAGGGAAAATGTTGAGATAACTTTCAATCAGATCAAAATTATAAGTCCAGTGATCCACCCAGAAGCCTTCACCAAAGACCGCTTCAACATTTTGAGTGGACTCAGCAAGTACCTGTCCTATAAATGCATCTTCAGTTATTCTCAGTTCAATTTCATTATCCAAAATTTGCATGCTTAATTTTCCTGGTGTGAACTTGCCTCCAAAGACTTCCTTAAGTTTTTCCTGATTTGTCTCTACATATTGATCCATAAGTTTTTGAGCGACATCTTCAGTTATGGTAAACGTCGTTCCTTGAACCCCCAAAGGGTTATACCCATCCAGTTGAATGAGATTCATGAACATCTTCACATTGAAAAGTCCCGCATCTGGTACGAAAAAGACATCATTACGTCTGTTTTGATTCACATCTCTGAAATTGCCATTCCCCTGCGAATAAAATTCTGGTGATAAGGTAAAGAAGTTATAATCACGCTCTGGATCTCCATGCTTTCTTGAAAAAACATGATAAATCTTTTTTTGATCACCATCCCCGAAGACCAAAGGATAACCACCACGCAAAGTATTGTCTAGGAAATTTTGCTTGATGTAGGCATCAAACAATGGAAAATTAGTCTTTGTATCAACCACATCAACGAGTGTGTCAATCATTTCCACAGCCTCTTTGAACTTGCTTTTGATATAGTCTTTTCTTGAAAACTCTAGTGCCTTTTGATTGATGATCGATACCTCTGAAACATGACCGATAATCGTGTTGATTTCTATTTGTTCACCACTGGATACTATTTTTGAAATCGGTGTAAACCCACAAGGCACTTTGTTGACGACAACTTGATTATCTAGATCAAAATCTGCAAGTTTTTTACTCATCAATCCAAATGGTCTTGTCAATGAAGTGTCATGCCCGAAGATTAATTCAAGATCAACAATCGGCTTTATAAGTTCATCATCTTCTATAAATGACAAATAAAAGTGCCCTTTGCAATGCGAAGATACTTCAGCTTCATCACCACTTGAAGCTCTAAACTTGTAAAAAGGGATGTTGTGTTCCATATTTTCAACGCTCATCCAAGAGACCATTAAATTCGACATATTTTTATAACTTTCGTTTGTCGCACCAGACGGTAGTATATTGGCTATACCGTCGACCACCTCAAGTAGTCTATGATCGCCTAGATTTTTGACTTCCACCGTTCTCACTAGCCCGGCAACAGGTTCACCAGTCAGTCCGAAATAGGTCACTTTATAATGAATCTTCCTAGATTTATTGATCTCCTCAATTGAAAAATGTTCCCTTGATATATACATATTTCTTTCAACGTCGTCTTCAGTGTTGACCATAAATAGTTCGAAATATTGATCTTCAACCCTTACAAAACTTCTAAATCCATATTTATCAACGTATTGATAACTCGTATTGGCAGGGAAAAATTCTAGTATCGGCTCATCCTTATCCTTAATGCCAAAACTGGTTATTCCCTGACCCCTATTTGCATAAAACGCCCATAACGGAATCCCTTTAACTCCAGCAATACCAGGTAAAAAGCTAGAAAATGTTTTTTGTTTGTCAAAATTTTCTATTACAAATTGATTGTGCTTAAAATAATAGCTCACACATCCTCCTTTTTAAAATTTGGAATTTCGAAAAAGCGTAATCGATTTCGTTGCCTCTATTTTAACAGATGTTCATTTAAAAGCAAATAAAAAAAAGTACATTAATTTGTACTTTCTCTAATAATCAATTCGACCGGCACTCGTTTTACGATGCCAGGCGCTATATTCGTTTCTTCATTGATGAGCGCTATTAAGTGTTTCGCCGCCTCAGTTCCAATCATCATCTTGTTTTGCGAGACCGTAGTAAGGGAAGGAGATGTATAACGTGTCAACTCGATATTATCAAAACCTATTACCGAGACATCCTTTGGCACCTCAAATCCGAGCTCTTTAAGTGCGATGATTGCACCTAGTGCAATATCATCACTAGCTGCATATATTGCATCAGGAATGCCTTTGTTTTGCTTAATAAGTTGCAGCAGAGAATTTTTACCACTGTTATAATCATAATTGTATGCTTCTACAATTAAATTCTCATCCACTTCAATCGTATGTTTTTGAAGTGTCTCCTTATAACCTTGTAAACGTTCCACCGCAGAGAATGAACGCTGTGGACCAGCAATGTGCGCAATGTGCTTGGCACCTTTCAACATGAGATATTCAAGTGCCATTCGCGTCCCTTGAAAGTTATCGGATATGATCGTCGGAACATTGATCAGTCCATTGTCAACTGTAACTATTGGAATCCCACTCTCTGTCAGTTCCTTTAAATTTGTATCATCCACATCTACCGTTAATATTAGAACACCATCGATATTTTTATATTTACACCATTCCAGATAGGTCAACGATTGTGCTCCAACCTTTTTAGACACAAAAGTCACTTCATATCCCAGTGCTTCAACATATGATTTAAACTCTTGCAAAACCCCACTAAAGAAGTGATGCTCAAGACCGATATTCAAATCTTCACTAAATAGAATACCGATTGACCAGCTATTTTTTGTTTTGAGCAGTCTGGCATTGGAATTTGGGACATACCCCATCTCTTTCGCAAGCGCCAAAATCTCTTCTTTTCGTTTTTTACTCACTTGATTTGAGTTGTTCAGCGCTTTTGAAACTGTACTCGATGCACAACCAGCTCTCTTTGCGATATCATAGATAGTTACCATTTTCTTCTCTCCTTGTAGATCTGTTTAGACCTACTTGTTCATTCTATCAAGAAATTTGATTTTGTTAAAGGAGTTTTTGTTATATGTCTTTTAAAAAGACGAAAGTGCTATGGTCTGATAAATGCTCCTCAAAAACATAACCTGAACGCTTAAAGGCCTTTATTTCTTCAACGTTTTGGACCTTGTTTTCTGCCATAAATTTGACCATCTCACCCCTTGCCATCTTTACAAGAGTTCCTTTTTCAATCACTTTTCCACCTATTAGTTCACCAAATATACAGGTTACAAATCGAATGTTGGGATTCAAATACCTTGAAACACTCTGACTGTACTCTTTTGAAGCCAAATTCACAATGCATTGGCTTTCTGTGAAAAGCTGATCAGCAAGTTTCCGGTTCCAAAATTCATAGAGTGAGTCGAAGTCGACTCCTTTCAATTTTGCCTTCATTTCCAATCGGTAAGGTACAACTCCATCGAAAGGACGCAACAGGCCATAAAAACCTGATAATATTCGTAAATGCTTTTCAAGATATGCATATTCATCGGTTTCCAGCACGCCAGCAGCCATGCTCTGATACTGTATCCCCTCATATGCGATGATTGCAGGGGTCAACCGCTGATTAAGGTCCATTGTCTGTAATCGTTTATGGTTTATATCGGTTATATTGTCACTGCACTGCCATAACGATTTCAACTCTGGAATTCTCAATCCTTTTAGATAGATCATCAAACGTTCTGACTCATCAATAAATTGTGGCAGTTGATGGTGTCCAAATGAATCTGTTTCTATTTTCATCTTCTTTGCAGGAGATATTATAATCCTCATTGTTGCCGCCTTTCATTTACCAATATAATAATATCTCATTTTGTTCTCTTTGAATATCCTTAATGTTACACTAGGCACCCTATTGTAACTTAAGAATTGTGATTCCATTGTTTCAAATGGGTATATTATTAGAAAATATGTTTAAACGAGGTGAACATATATGAGAGATGAGAAGAAAAGAGAACTTGCATCAAGAAAAGCACTTGCCATGAAACTCAAGAAAGCTGAAAAAGAAGCCCGTACAAAAGCAATCAAGAACAGGAAGCCTTTTAAAGGTTTGCAGATTCGTCCAACTGTATCACTATTTGATGAAGCTGATCGACAAGAACCAGGAGAAAACAATTGGGAAGGTTTTGGATTTGATATTCATCCTCAAGTGACAATTTTTTCAGTCATATTTTTGTTTGTATTTATCGCTGCGACACTTATCTTTCCTAGTGGAGCAGAACAACTGTTTTCCAACGTTCTAAATGTGATTACAAAAAATGCAGGCTGGTTTTTTATTGCTGTGGCGAATATTTTCGTAGGCGCAGCTGCGTTTTTTGCTTTTGGTAGATATGGCAACCTAAAAATCGGTGGCGCTGAGGCACAACCCGAATTTTCCAAATTTGCATGGTATGCCATGCTCTTAAGTGCTGGTATGGGAATAGGTCTATTGTTTTGGAGCGTCGCGGAACCAATCTCTCATTTAAACTCACCATCACCTATGTTTGGAGAGTTGGTAGCAGGTTCAGCAGAAGCTGCTCAAGCAGCCATGGCTACGACTTTTTTCCACTGGGGAATTCATCCATGGGCAATTTATTCAATCGTTGGATTGTCACTGGCGTTCTTCGCATTCAATCGTGGATTGCCGTTGACCATACGTTCGGTTTTTTATCCAATCATTGGAAATAAAATTTATGGATTTTGGGGAAACCTGATTGATGTCCTTTCTGTTTTGGCAACATTGACTGGATTGGCGACATCCCTCGGACTTGGTGTCTCACAGGTGAACGCTGGTTTGAATC
>JAWSUW010000190.1:0-5396 GCA_033549245.1 Bacillota bacterium
GTAGACATCAAAGTGATAAATTGGAATCGGACTGCCATCCAGAACACCCATATAAGAGTTCATAATGCTGAAACTCGGACTGGTCACGTACTCATCCGTCCCAAGTGCTTCACAAAGCATCTGTGTAAATGTCGTCTTGCCCGCTCCAAGATTTCCCACCAGACAAATCACGTCGCCCGGTTTTATCTTCCCCGCCAATCGGACCGCAACGTTTCTCGTGTCCTCAAGCGTTTTAAGTTCTATATCATGCATACTTGCACCTCGCTCTAAAATCTCACTCTATTTTATACTGGCTTCGCTAGAAGGTCAAGTGCGCGCAGCTGGAGAGCGTGCGCGCGGTGGTTTTGCGCTGAGGAACGCGCAGTAGTTTTTGGCTGCGCCAAGTAGTTGGGAAGGGATTTGGCGCAAAAGGCGCGCCGGAGAATCCAATTGGGGACAGGTACATATTGGTACCTAATTTTTTGCGAAGCAAAAAATCGCGTAGTTAAGTTTCCGATGGAAACTTATTAGCGTCTTTGTATATCTGAAATTCTCAGTATAAAGGTACACACTGTGAAGAGCAGGAATCACAGGAAAATTAAAAACAAAGAAAAGTCAAAAGAGTGCCAGGAAGTGCAGGGAGTTCAGGAAGGCAGGGAGAACAGGAAAGTCAAAAACAAAAAAAAGTCAAAAAAGTGCCAGGGAGTTCAGGGAAGGCAGGGAGAACGGGAAAGTCAAAAACAAAAAAAAGTCAAAACCAAGTAACCTTGATCTTGACTTTGACTTTGCTTTTGACTTTACTTCGGGCGCACGCTAGTGTCGCCCTCATCTCTTCCCAACCACTTGGCGCCAGCCAAATACTACTGCGCTCGCATGAGCGCAAAACTACTGCGCGTTCCCCAGCGCAAAACCACCGCGCGCGCCCTAAAGCGCGCTATAAACAACCAGGCCATCCACAATCGTATGTGCAACAGTTGCCTGAAGATCGAAAGGATGAGCGTTCCAAATGACGAGGTCCGCATCTTTGCCGACTTCAATACTTCCAAGTCTGTCAGACACCTCAAGAATTTCTGCGGCGTTGATGGTGATCGCCTTCAGGGCTTCCATTTCATCGAGGCCAGCTTTGTGGGCGAGTGCCGCGCACATAGGAAGATACTCGAGTGGAATCACAGGGCTGTCCGTCATGATTGCAATTTTGCAACCAGCTTCAACCATCACCTTAGGTGTGTCAAACGTTTTGTTGTTGAGTTCAAACTTCGACTTATTGCCGAATGATGGACCAACAATCGCAGGGTAACCCTCTTTCGCCAAATGCTCGGCGATGAGGTGCCCTTCCGTACAATGCTCAAGAGTCAACTTGACGCCAAACTCTTTTGCGATACGGATTGAAGTGAAAATGTCATCCGCTCTATGCGCATGCGCCTTGAGTGGAATCTCGCCATTCACAACAGGAAGCATCGCCTCAAGTTTCATATCATAAGGTGGCATTTTGCTGGCATCATCGCCCGCTGCAGCCTTCTTATTCTTATATTCAAATGCCTTTGCAAGTGTCTCTCTCAGATGCGAAGCTGTACCCATACGCGTTGACGGAGAAGTCTTCTTCTCAGCATAGACACGTTTCGGATTCTCACCGAAAGCACATTTCATCGCAAGGGTCTCGACCACAATCATGTCGTCGATTCTGTCGCCATGAAGCTTGATCACTGAGAAAGTGCCCCCAATAACATTGGCGCTACCAGGACCGGTCGCCGCAGTGGTCACGCCACCTTTGATGGCATTAGCAAACGCCTCATCTCTTGGATTGATCGCATCGATCGCTCTCAAATGAGGTGTGATCGGATCAGTCATTTCGTTGCCGTCAGCGCCTTCGAAGCCGATGCCCTCTTCCCACATGCCGATGTGGCAATGTGAATCGATAAAGCCCGGGAAAACCATTTTGCCCGAAGCGTCAATCACCTGAGCATCAAGAGGTGCCACCAAATCTGTGCCCACTTCTTTGATCTTTCCGTCCTCGACAAGAATGCATCCGCCTTCAATAACATCACCAGCCATAGTATAAACTTTTGCGTTTTTAATGAATAACATATTGATCCCCCTGAAAAAACTATTTCGGTACTCTAAATAAATTATAACACTCTTTTCAGAAAATTCAATCAGGATTCTTGAATATTTTTCATGGATAAAGAAATCTTTCCACGATTGAAATCCACACTTAAAATTTTAACAGAAACCGTATCTCCTACGGACACCACTTCCATCGGATGCTTCACGAAACGGTCACAAAGCTCAGAAATATGAACCAGTCCATCCTGCTTCACGCCGATGTCCACGAACGCTCCAAAGTCCACGACATTTCGAACCGTACCCGACATGATCATGCCAGCGGCAAGGTCTTCCATTTTGAGGACATCGCTTCTGAACAGCGGTTTCGGCATCTCGTCACGCGGATCTCTACCCGGTTTCTTGAGCTCCTCGACAATGTCTCTAAGTGTCATGATACCAATTTCAAGTTTCTCTGACAACTCGCGAAGCCCCTTATCCAGGTTGTCGCCGCCATAAGTCGCAATCTTCTCCTCGATATCCTTCAGCGCACTTTTTTTAAGCTCCTCAAGATTGTAATCGAGCAGTTTCAAAAGCTTTTGGGTCACTTCATAAGCCTCGGGATGCACTGCAGTGTTGTCTAGAGGGTTCACACCACCAGAGATGCGAAGGAATCCTGCGCATTGCTCGTAGACTTTTTCACCGAGACGCTTCACTTTGAGGACTTCCTTGCGCGATTTGAACTTGCCGTTTTCGTCTCTGTACGCCACAATATTCTTCGCAATAGCACTTGAAACGCCGGCAACATAACCCAGGAGTGAAGGTGTCGCCGTGTTCAGATCCACGCCGACACTGTTTACACAGTCTTCAACCACGTTGGTCAATTGCTCTTCCAGACGCTTTTGGTTGACATCGTGCTGATACTGGCCGACGCCGATGCTCTTAGGATCGATTTTGACAAGCTCCGCAAGAGGATCCTGAAGTCTTCTACCGATAGAGATCGCGCCTCTTATGGAGACGTCGATATCCGGATATTCCTCAGTGGCAAGTTTGGATGCCGAATAAACGGATGCGCCAGCTTCACTGACAATCGCGTAATAAACATCTGTTTCAAATTCTTTTATGAGTTCTGCCACAAGGGTTTCAGTCTCTCTGGATGCCGTTCCATTTCCGATTGGAATGATTTTGACATCATAGGTTTTGATGAGTTTGGTCAGAGTCGCTTTGGCTTCAGCCACCTTATTTTGAGGGGCGTTTGGATAAATCGTCTCGTATTTGAGCAGTTTTCCGGTTTCGTCGAGCACAGCAAGTTTACAACCGGTACGATAACTTGGGTCAATTGCGAGGACTTTGACATCCTTCACAGGTGGTACGAGCAACAGTGACTTGGTATTTTTGCCGAATACTTTGATGGCATCTTCCTCAGCGCGCTCAGTCAAAATGCTTCTGATTTCACGCTCGATGGAAGGTGCAATCAACCTCTTGTAAGCATCCTCAATGGCTGAAATCAGATAATCCGTGGTCAGTGCCATTGTATTTCCGATTTGTCTGATCTTGATCTGCTCTACAATCTGTTCATCAGGGCTGATCAGTTTCACTTTGAGTTTCTTTTCTTTTTCGCCACGGTTCAGTGCGAGCACTCTATGATTGGCAATCTTGGAGACACCTTCGCTGAACTTGTAATACATCTCATAATTGGTTTGTTCCTCAGCATCGACAGCCACTGATTCAATGAGGCCATGTCTTTGATTGAGTTCACGGATGAAAGCCCTGTAATCGGGATTGTCCGAGATGCGTTCTGCAATAATATCGAGTGCACCGGAGGTCGCTTCTTCAACCGTTTTAACTTCTTTTTCCTCATCGATGAAAGTCGCTGCGATCTCGTTAAAATCACCAGTGACGAAATCTTCCGCCCAGATGACATCTGCAAGTGGCTCGAGTCCTCTTTCAATGGCTTTTGAGGCACGCGTGCTTTTCTTTTGTTTGAAAGGTCTGTACAAATCCTCCACTTTTTGGAGCACTGTTGCTTTTTCGATGCTGCTTTTCAGTTCCTCAGTCAATTTGCCCTGCTCTTCAATGATTCTCAGAACTTCCTCTTTTCTCGCCTCTAGATTGTTGAGGTATTTGAGTCTGTCGTCAAAATCTCTGAGCACCTCATCGCTGATGCCACCGGTCATTTCCTTACGGTAACGTGCGATAAAAGGTATGGTGTTGCCTTCATTGATCAGAGCTACGGTCGCCTCAACCTGTTTGATGCTCAGTTTGAGCTCTGCAGCCAGTTGATTGATGATCAGATTATTCACTTGATTCATTGATACTTTCCCCTTTCAAATAACTGTCTATGAACAAATCGATATCGCCATCCATAACAGCCTGGATGTTCCCCATTTCAGCCCCTGTTCTGTGGTCTTTCACAAGATTGTAAGGATGAAAAACGTATGAGCGAATTTGACTGCCCCAAGTGATTTGCGAGTAATCGCCAGCCAAATCTTCTATCTTGTCTTTGTTTTCACGCTCCTGAAGTTCAATGAGCTTGCCCATCAACATCTTCATGGCAGTGGTCTTGTTGGCGGTTTGTGAACGTTCATTTTGACACTGTACGACCACACCCGTTGGGATATGTGTTATTCTCACAGCGGAATCCGTGGTATTGACGTGCTGTCCACCGGCACCGGATGCCCTGTAGGTATCGATTTTAAGATCCACCGGATTGATGTCGATTTCAAAGGAATCGTCGAGTTCTGGCATGACGTCCACCGATGAAAAAGAGGTGTGTCGTTTTCCGGAGGAATCGAAAGGTGAGATTCTGACAATTCGATGAACCCCTTTTTCAGATTTTAGAAAGCCGTAGGCATTGAGTCCCTCAAACAACATGGAAACGCTTTTGATGCCCGCCTCTGTATCGCTTTGCTGATCTAGAATTTTGACACCGTAACCTTTGGAATCGCCCCATCTTTTGTACATTCTAAATAGCATTTCCGCCCAGTCCTGCGCATCGGTTCCACCTGAACCGGCGTGAATGGCCATGATGGCATTGTTTGAGTCAAACTCTCCAGTTAGAAGTGTTTCCAGTCTCATTTTGGCATAGATTTTCTCGGTTTCGTTATAGATGGCTTCCACTTCTGGTTCCAGTGAGTCGTCTTCTTCCTCGAGTGCCATTTCGCAGAGGGTTTCGAGGTCGTCCACTTTGTTTCTGAGCGCTTCGTACTTCTCCACTTTAGTCTTCAGTGCCTTTTGGAACTTGAGTTTCGTCTGCGCCGTTTCATTGTCGTTCCAAAAATCCGGAGCAGTCATATCCATTTCTATCTCTTCGATTCTGTACTTCGCCTTAGCCAGGTCAAAGTGACACCTCAAGCTCGGCGATGGACGCTTTTAGT
>JAWSUW010000191.1:0-5388 GCA_033549245.1 Bacillota bacterium
CGAGGAAGTTAGAATTCAATTAGTAAAAATGAAGAAGAAAATCAAAATTTATGACACAACACTTCGAGATGGCGAACAAAGCGTTGGCGTCACCATGAATGCTGATGCAAAACTCAGCATTGCGAAGGCGTTGGCTGATACCGGCGTTGATCGAATTGAAGCTGGTTTTCCAACTAGTAACGAAGAGGATAAATCAGCTATGGCAAGGATTGTGCAAGAAGTTAAAAATAGCGAGATCTGGGGTTTTGCTAGATGCAATGTCAATGACATAAAGGCTAACATCGAAATAGGAATTAAAAGCATGGTCTGTGAAATAATGACGAGCCCTGAAAAAATGAAAGCATGGGATATAACTGAGGAAGTTGTTATACAGAGGATAAGAGATGCGATTAGTTATGCAAAACAAGAAAATATCTATACGTCTTTCTTTGCAGTTGATGCTTCAAGGGCAAATTTGGAATTTTTAAAAAAAGTATATCAAACTGCAGTTAATGACTGTGGTGCTGACGAGATAGTGGTTGTTGATACATTAGGTGTTGCATCGCCGGAGGCTATTGCTTATTTGACAAGAATTGTAAAAGACTGGGTTGATGTTCCAGTAGGAATTCATTGCCATAATGATTTTGGATTATCACTGGCATGTACTATTGCGGCTATTAAAGAAGGTGCTGATTCTGCACATGTTACGGTAAATGGTCTGGGTGAAAAAACTGGAAATACCGATTTAGCTGAACTTGCATTAGTATTGTATGGTTTATACGATGTAGAGACAAATATCAAGTTAGAGAAGCTTGTCGACCTCAGCAAAATAGTGGAAGAAATCAGTAAGGTGCCGGTATCGCCAATGAGACCTGTTGTTGGAGATAAAGTATTTACCAGAGAAAGTGGATTAGTAATCGCTCAGATGATGGCATATCCCCCTTCTATTGAAGGATATGCTCCTGAAGTGGTTGGAAGAACAAGAAAAATAGTATTGGGAAAGAAAAGCGGAAAGAAATCTATTGAATATGCTTTGAATCAAATTGGACGAAAAGCAGATGATAATATGATAGATCTTCTGTTAGAAAAGGTAAAAGAAACCAGCATCGGAAATAAAAGAGAGGTTTCAATTGAAGAATTTGAAATTATTGCTTCTGAACTAATGTAGAGGTTAAACATCTCACTTCAAGCAACAATCATTTCCAGTTTACCATCATCAAATACTTCGTTATGATTTGTTAGTAGAGATAACCTGGAATGATCAAGGAGGGTGTCGCATGATCAAATGTTATCAGGATGATCTTAAGGAAATCAACACGAAAGTTTATCTTGCGGAAGGAGCAAAAGTAATTGGCTTTGTGAAAATAGATGAGTTTTCAAGTATTTGGTTTAATTCTGTATTGCGAGGAGATATTAATCGAATCGAAATTGGTAAGTATTGCAATATTCAAGATGGTTGTGTGGTGCATGTTGCGGATGAACATCCTACTATCGTGGGTGATTTTGTGACAGTTGGACACAACGCAGTTCTGCATGGTTGTACCATTGAAGACCACTGTCTGATTGGGATTGGTGCAATAATACTTAATGGAGCAATCGTCGGAAAAGGCAGTATTATTTCTGCTGGAGCGGTTGTTAAAGAAGGACAACAGATACCTCCTCATTCATTGGCAGCCGGAGTTCCGGCAAAAGTAATTAAATCTTTACCGGATAAAATTGACAGCATTCATGCTCAGGCTGTTAAATACAAGACTGTATGGACTGAATGTTATGGGATTGATCCCGATGCTGAAGGCGAAAGGTACCAAGGGGAAAAAATTATTTAACTTAACAAGATCATTGAATTTATGTAATTGCTAAGTGAACGTTAAGTCATACCCACATATAAGGTCCTCCAAAAGAAAAGATTACTGTGAAATTGATAGACTAAAGTGAAGATAAATTGGCATTGAGGATCCATGTATGTCCGGCGAATGTGCTGATAATTGCAGCTCTGGATCTGAGCACCCAGTACAAATTACCCAACCCGAAACAAACTTGGCTGGGTAATGGGATGCAATACGGGAATGCAGCAAACCAGAGTGATTATCTTTGTGGTCAAAAAGTATCATAGTTCAAAAGTATCATAGTTCATTGGAAGGAGTTTTGTTATGAAAATTCTTGTATGTGTTGACGGATCCGCTCAAAGCATGAAAGCAGTTGTCAAAGCCGTGGAAATTGCCTCTGGCTGCCAGATTAATGAAGTGACATTAATCAACGTGTTTGAAAAATATCCATTTCCTATATTTAAAGATGATGGTGGGCACCAAATTGAGGATAAGATGAAGGAACACAATCTTCTAAATGAACAAATGGTGAATCAGAATAAAAAATACCTTGAGCATGCCGCTATGCGTTTTAGGGAGAAAGGGATCGAACCAGATCTGATTATGAAAGAAGGACATCCTGCCCATACCATCTCCGAGGTAGCGAAGGGAGGCAGTTTCGACATGATTATTATGGGCAGTCGGGGACGGGGCAACCTGAGGAGCCTGTTACTGGGAAGTGTCAGTAATGCCGTTATCCAACAAACCAATACAAGTGTACTTGTGGTCAAATAAGACGAAAAAAAATCTTACGATTAATTGAGAACTGTCTTCTAAGAACTATCTTCCTTTTTGTAATGAGCCACTAATCCGATGAACAGATCAGAGTGGCTTTATTTTGTCTCATGATAGCTTTTTTAGAAAAGAATACCCCAAAATGCAGGGCGTGGATGGTGGCTTGGACAGTCAACTGATCACAGTTCGGCGCGACACATTTAGAAGTACTCTGACCACAGTAGTTTCAGTGTTACACTGGCTTTTGTCATTTTTTGAAACCAGGCTGAATAGTTTGGCTTACATCGCTTGGACACTGCCTGTAAATGATACTCTGAAAGTGAAACAAAAACAGCTCTGTGGTTCAAAAACAAAGCATCACGTTGTTCACTTTCAAGTTGACATTCGGACACTGCCATTCTTTAGAGGATAAAACAAGTCCCGGATATGAACGCCGGATAAATGGTCAGGCAACAGCAATAAAATCCATACGGTCATATTGAAACAAAAAACTCATTCATTATCATGAAAAGGTAGGTCCTATAGATGAGAGTTCATTACGGATGGAAGATAGTTCTTGGTGGAGTCTTGATTATGTCATTTTCTACGCCTCTTATTATGAGTTTAAACAGTCTGTATGTGTTACCTATAACAAAAGATATGAACCTCACTCGGAGTGCGTATATCATGACAAGTACGATTATTTCTGTTACAGCAATCTTTGCTACACCTGTTCTCGGCAAAAGAATTACATCTAAAAACTTAAAATTAATGCAAACTCATGCTACTTTAATAATGGCGATGGCTTATGCTTCTTACGGGCTTGCAAAAAATGTTATACATTTGTATTTAGCATCTTTTCTGATTGGGACAACTTTTATGATAGCAGGACTGATACCTATCTCAATTGTTATTAGCAACTGGTTTGTTAAAAAAAGAGGATTCGCAATGAGTATAGTAGTTTCAGGAATAAGTGTAGGCGGGTTTCTTCTTAGTCCTTTAATAACTTATTTGATTCTCCATGTCGGTTGGCGCATGTCAAGATTTTATGTCGCTGTGCTATTTGTTGCAATAGTATTGCCTGTGATCTGGAAACTAATTAAATGCAACCCTGAAGAGAAAGGCTTGAAACCATATGGCGCAGATGAAGATTCTAATGAGAATTATAGTGGGCTAAATGCACCATCAATTCGGAAAAAATATGAAGTAGTTGATCTTTCATTGAAACAATCACAAACGCGATCTTTTTTCTACTTATTTATGTTTGGTATATTGTCTACTGGCATTATATGCGGAGCTGGGTTGCAACATTTTAATCCATATGTCAGTGACATACATGGTTCAATCTTTGCTGGAACGATTGTATCAGTATATGCATTCTCTGGAATATTTGGGAAAGTAATTCTAGGGTGGATAAATGATAGATTTGGCAGCAATCAAAGTATGATGTTTGGAGGAGTAATTTTAAGTACTTCATTTCTTCTTATTAGCCTGTATGGTCACAAAAAAGAGTTACTTCTAATGGCAGCAGTATTATTTGGGTTTGGTGTATCAATTGGATCGGTGAATGTCAATTTATTGCCGTTTTCTGTTTTTGGAACTACTTATTATGGAGAGGTACTGAGTTTATCGAAAGGTATTCAACAGTTTGGAATGGCCCTCGGTCCATTGATTCTAGCATTTTTTTATGATTCAACTGGATCCTATAAAATAGCGTGGTTAATCTGTTCATTGATAGCATTAATTACTATTTTAGTCATTTTTATTAGCGATTGTATTTCAAGGGAAATTCGTCGTGAAATGGCATTAGAAATTTTCAAATCAATCTAGGATAAATAGATCCTTAATCCATGAATGGAAACCGCCACATAATAAACGCACTAATATGAAATTAATTATTGTGACTATCAAATTAGCTCAGAATAAGTAACTGTTCTGCTTGCCAGACAACAATGGATCAAACGATTAAACAACTCTCCTTTAAAAGACCTTCTGCTGAACCTGTAGCAGAACTCATCCAGATATGACTGCAAATGCTTTTTGCTCAGACCATGATAGGTGCCCATGATGAAAGCTTTTAAGTTAGAAACAACGATGTGGAGCCACTTTAGATGGTCAGGATTACGATCCGGGGCAAAGACCTGTGGACTATGCTCATAATCAGCTGATAACGCATTATACGAACGATAGGCATCACTCACAACAGTCGATAGGTCATTGAGATGTTGTTTCGCAAACTCAGTCAGGGTTGATCCTTTCAGGTTTGGTACTACTTTCATCTTCAAGAATGCGGGATATCCCTTATCGTTCAATGACAGTCCAATCACCACTTTGGTCTTGTCTGTGCCCCGCCCGCGCTTACTGCCCGCAGTCGGGGCTCCGAAAAAAGAATCATCCATCTCCACCACACCACCCAATTGGTAATGGGCATCTTGCTAAGCCATGGCATTGCGGATCTTATGAAGCATTAACCATGCAGTAGGATAAGAGACATCCAGTTGATTGGCAAGTAGCTGTGCAGACACACCTCGTTTGTCATGGGAGGCCAGGAAGATGGCCCAGAACCATTTGCGTAAATCCGTTCTGGTTTTTTCAAACACAGTCCCCACAAGCACTGTTGTTTGGTGCCGGCATTCGCAGCACTCATACAGGGGGAGTTTTCTGGTGCTGATCTGATAAGCTCTGGCATGACTGCATTTTGGACACTGAAAACCATTGGGCCATTTCATCTTATAAAGGTGGTCGTGACAGGCTTCCTCAGCGTTGAATTGGTTCTGAAATTCAAACAGTGTTGTTGGTATCTTTTTTGCCATTGGAATAGACCTCCAAT
>JAWSUW010000192.1:0-5306 GCA_033549245.1 Bacillota bacterium
TAAGAAAGCCTCATTTCTAGCAGTTTTTCAAGTTTATTGTTTATCTGTGGTCAATTCGGTATTTTCCCGATTGCCCCCCAATGAATCTTCAATAATGTATACCATTTTCATAGTAATCTTCTTTTTCAAGAGTAGTGAAGAAGATTTCAGTTGTGTTATATCCAAAAGGTTTTAAACATCTATCAATGGCAACTGCGACGCGATCTTTGCAGGATTGGCCACGATCAAACCATTTGACTTCGACCAGAGGATATAGATCAATCTGCTCCCCATCAAAAATAAATTGGGTTTCAATACATTCTAGTGTGAAATAATCTCTGGGTGTGTCGGTTATGAGTGACAATTCATTGACCAACTTTGTACTGACTTCTTTAACAGTGCATACTTTAACACCTTTAAAAATGAGTTGTGGCATAGAAAAGCTCCTTTCATAATTACTGACTAGATTTTACAATCGGTGGACAGTGTCATGTTCTTTCCGCTTTCTTTGGCTGCATATAAAAGGTCATCAACAGTTTTGAAACCTTCATCAAAATTAGATTTTGAGTGACAAAGTAGCCCAATGCTTACCGTAATCGGATCGGCTTTAAAGGACCAACTGATGGATTCCACATTTAATCGAAGTGCTTCGGCAATATCCCAAGGATTGGTTCTATCTGTGTTTTGGATGACCACTAAGAATTCCTCTCCACCATATCTTCCGGCATACCCAACGCCAGTCATAGTGTGTTCGATGACCTCCGCCACCTTTTGGATGACTTCATCACCAATTAAATGTCCAAATGTGTCATTGATTTCTTTGAAATCATCAATATCGACTATAGCAAGTGCTGTTTTTGAAGAGATTTCTTTTTCATATTTGTCTACAAGTGCCATTCTATTATAAAGACCTGTCAGACCATCTTTTATGGACTTTTCATAGACCTCTTTTGTCAATGATTTTACTTTGAAATACTCTTTGATAATGATTAGAATCAATAAAATCAAGAGTATAGCTATAGCTGAAACTATTCCAATGATTCTCATTTGTCGATTCGACTCTGCTTCGATAGATCGGTTTTCCAGTGCTCTCAATTTTTCATTGATGAGTTCGGAACGATTTACTTCCTCTTTAATGTCATAATCGTATGCATCCTCGAGTACAAGTTCAGACGATTTCTGATACTCTCCAGTGTTGTAATAGGCGTAAGCAAGGTCATATTTGAGATAATCTTGAAGATTCGTGTACAAATCTCCAAAATTTGTAGATTGCAAATGTTCATATGCTTCTTCGAGTAATGGAACAGACTTCTCATAAGCACCAAGTTTATTGAGAACGAAAGAGGACTCCCATAATGCATTCAACTTGAGATTCCAGTTAGCATCCATATAAGATGAACCAATTGTATCTATGGTCTGGATTTGGATTTCTACAGGATCATTTACCAGACTTTTTGTGATTGATAACATTATGTCGTTGTCTTCTAGAAAATCCCCGAAAATCCAATCATCATCGAGAGGTGCTTTTTCTAAATGAGATTGAGCGATGACAAATGATTCAAGAGCAATATCATATTCCTCGTAAGAATACGATATTAGACCGGAGAATATATGATAGAATCCTTTACCAAGTTCATAATTGTATCTATTCGCTATATCCAGCATCTTTTCAAAGTATTCAAGGGCTTTTGTATCTTCATATAACTTATAGTATACATTCCCTAAATAGTAATAGCCAATCATTTCATCATACGAGCTATTATTTTGAATACTCGAATCCACAAGTTCAAGCCCATGCAATAGAAGTTGATCGGTATCTCCTAGCAGATTGTCAATTTCAAGGACCATTCTCAAAGTCCTCAACTTTTGATCACTATCTGATTCGTTTAATGAGTCGATGAGAATTCTGTAGGCATCTTCGAAATTTTTATCATTTATAAGTGTATTGATTGTATCGTAGTCATAATAAGCAGACGCTGATACAGGTGTGGGATTAGAGCTGATAAAAACAATCAAAAGAATGGATAAGACAATTTTTTTAATCATATACACACATCCTTATCTAAAAAAAGTGGACTAATAGTCCACTTTTCATTTTACTACTTTATCTATATTTTGTTAAGTGTTTTTGTTGTATCGAATACGTTTTGTTTTGAAAAGATATCCAATAGTGATAAAGATTATGAGTGTTGCACCAAAGTAGATATACCACAATGTGTTGCTTTCCTTACCATAGATGATAGTTTCAGGTGCTCCAAGTGGAATGTCTACAGGGACTTCTCTTTCAGGATATGTGATAGTTGCTGTGAAATTGACATTGGTTGATGAGGATATGCTCATCACATAATCTCCTTCGGTAACATTGAATGTACCTGATGTTCCAGTAAAATCAAGACCTGAGATTTTAATGTCAGGAACTTCTTTTGAAACATAGCTGACATCAACATCCAATTGTCCTGGAGTAATAACTCTAATGACATGGTTAATCAATGGAGATTTTTTGTTGATATTACCTTTTACAACTTCAATATCTCTGACCAATTGAGTATCTGGCTCTAGGTCAACAATCTCTTCATCAACAGGTTCTTCTACAACAGGTTCCTCCACGGGTGGTTCAGGAGGAGGTGTGACAGCAACTTCTAACACTTCAATAGTTCTGGTAACCGGGCTTGCAAAGTTGCCTGCACTGTCTGATACTGTATAGGAAACATTATAGATGCCAAACTCATTAGTATTGACGTTTCCTGTGATTTGAATATTGGCACTGATGTCACCATCGACATTATCAATTGCTGTAGCACCAAGTTCTTCATAAACTGTGCCTTGGTCGATTTTTATATATGCATTTCCAATGAGACTGATGACAGGTGGAATGGAGTCTACAACTGGAGGAGGAGTTGAATTTGACAATAGACGAAGTGAAGCTCCCATATTTACCATTCCGTGTCCAAAAGTGGTGTCATATCCTGGGCTTCCCAAATCCAAAGCTCCATCAGCAAGTGCTTTAATTACCATTTGAGGTTGTATATCGGGATCTACGGAGTACATAAGGGCAACCAAGCCAGCAATATAAGGTGAGGCAAAGGATGTTCCTGAAGCGGTGCCAATATAAGTGGTTGTAGTAGCCACTCTTGCAGTCCCTCCTGCCATTATTGTAAGTCCGGAGCCAGTATTTGAATAAGAGGCTTTGTTGTTGTAATAATCCACCGCACCAACACCGATGACATTTTCATACGCTGCAGGATAGCTTAATGATGTTGACCCTTCGTTACCTGCTGCTGCCACTACTGTGACACCATTGCTTACTGCATTGTCTACAGCTAGTTTTAAAGCAGTCGATGCTGTCCGGCCACCAATACTCATGTTAATGACGTCAGCTCCATTAGCTATGGCATATTCAATACCACTGATCATGGATGAATAAGTACCTGAACCTGATGAGTTCATGACTTTAACAGCGAGCAATTTGCTTTTCCCTGCAATTCCAGAGATTCCATATGAATTGTCTGTAATTCCGGCTACCACACTGGCAACCATTGTTCCGTGTCCATTGTCATCCGCGTAGTTTGTACTGTTTGCAATAAAATTGTAACCACCGATTACATTTCCCTTCATATCTGTGTTACCTGAGCTGATTCCTGTATCCAAGATTGCTATGATTACATTTGGATCACCAAGTGTGATGTCCCAAGCCGCTGCAGTATTCATATTAGGCAGATAGACTTGAGCAGGATAGTAGGGATCATTGGGGTCGTAATCGATTTTTGTCAAATAGTCATATTCTGCAAATACTACGTTGGGGTTTTTTCTGAGAGAATCCAAAACTTCTTTTGCACGTTCGTTTTTCACCTTGATCAATTCAGCGCCAATTGTTTTGAGTTCGAATAAGGATTCAAGTTGCAATTGTGCACGTAGTGCCATTTTTGTATTAGCTGGAGTCATTTTTTTGTAACCGACTATCAATTGCCCTGAAACATATGGCCTGGCCCATTCATCATAGGCAATTTCATCGGATTCAGCCAATCCAAAGCTAGGGAGTTCTGTTAAGATCAAAGAAAAACATAATGAAAATATTAAATAAGGTATGAGGAGCGCTTTTGACCAATTATGTTTCATGGCAAGACCTCCGATTCTAAATAGGATAAGAAAGCACTCTGAGAGAGTGCTTTCTTCACTACTAAGGAACTGTGTTATTCAATGAGCATTGGGATTCCGACCACCATATGAATTACAAAGAATTTGACATCAACAGCTGGTAGATCATTTGTGAATTGACCTGGTGCTTTTGGTATGTCATTGTAATCTTCATAGGTTCCAAAATGAACTTCATCGAGGATGACAATATCAATGAGATGGAATGTTGTCACATAATAACCGTCTTCAATTCCTACTTCCACTTGACCGACATAAGTACCTTTTGAAATATCATTTTGTCCGGCTCCTGCATAGATGTCATAGTATTGTGATTCGCCTTCTGCAAGATCAGGAGCTGCAATGTACCAACCCCAGTTTTTGTTGCCTCTGATGTCGTTTAGTTCTCCACCGCCATCAGGACCATAAATTGCATAAGCTGTTTCATAATTATAAACCATTGTATTCTTGAACATAAATCTGATTTCATCCACATCTCCTACATTAAAACCAATTGTAGGAGTTACACTGGATCCTACCATTGAGCCATCTTCATAAAGATCAACACTAACGAAAGTGAATCCATACTCATCGAGCTCAGTGATTGTGTAGTAGCCATATGGGAGAACGAGTGGAGTGACTGGAGTGACTTCACCTACTGGTGTGAACATCAATTCTCCTGTTACAGGGTCGCTTGTTGCTGTTGCAACTAAAGCATCTTGATCGTCATGGATTTCAAAGTCGAATACTACTCCATCGATTGGATTTTCTCCAACATCCACTTTGATACCTGTGATTTCGGAAGTCTTGAGTTCGTTAGTGAAAACGAATCGGATCTCGTCCACTTCACCAGCCATGAAGTCGATTTCTTCTTCAGTGCCGGAATCGACCATTTCGCCATCTTCCCAGAGTTCATAACCGATATAAGTGTATTCGGTTTCAGTAAGCTCTTTGATGCTGTAGTAGCCATAAGGGAGAACGAGTGGGGTCACAGGTATGACTTCACCATCAGGGAGGAACCAGAGTTCGCCTGTTGTCTCGTGGCTTTCAGCAGTGGCGATGAGTTCATCGAGTTCGTTGTAGATTTCAAAGCCGAAGTTCATGTCAAGGATAGGGTTGCCTTCTGGGTCCACTTTGATACCGGTGATTTCGGAAGTCTTGAGTTCATTAGTGAAAACGAATCTGATTTCATCCAC
>JAWSUW010000193.1:0-5278 GCA_033549245.1 Bacillota bacterium
TTAACTCTAGTTAGCGAGGTAACTATTTAAACCAAAGCCTTAAAAATCAATGATTTTAGGCTTGACAGTATAGGAAGAAGATTGTATCGTCAATCCAGATCCTTGCTGGGATCCAGAAAATCTGTATCCGAGCAGGGTTCTGGAAAGTAACCCGATTGAGATAAAGTAGCTGTAAGCGCTTTATCAGTTGTAAAATGACTAACTGCGAGAATCAAGGTATAGCGTCCACTGAATATCAGATCCTTGAAGATCAAATTGGTCAGTATAATCAAAAACAAACAAGAGCTGTAGCTGGCAGTAGTTATCTCCTTAGGGCACGACCCTGTTTGAAAGCTTAGCCGGCACTCAGTGTATGAACAGGTGGGACGAAGGAAGTTGGGACATGATCCCTTTAGACACGGAAGGTTCACCATCATAGCTAAACAGAGGAAACATGGCCTTTATAGAGCATTACAAGAGGATGCCTATTAAGCTGTACCCATTTTTAGCTATTCAGTACATGATATCATGACTGTTCTGCACTTTTAACTCTAGTTAGCGAGGTAACTATTTAAACCAAAGCCTTAAAAATCAATGATTTTAGGCTTGACAGTATAGGAAGGAGCAAATAAATTGACTCATAAAATAGTGATAGTGGATGGCAACAGCCTGATCAACCGTGCATATTTTGCTATGTCGGAACTCAAGAATTCAAAAGGCATATACATGGGTGGGGTCTATGGACTCACCAATATGGTTTTAAACTTGATAGATAATTTTGGTCCAACATATTTTTGTGTCGCATTTGACATGAAAGGACCTACAAAAAGACATGAGACTTATGAAGCTTATAAGGGTACGCGAAAAGGTATGCCCGATGAACTTGCAATGCAAATGCCGATTGTCAAAGAGGTCCTGGATGTTTTCAAGATTCCTCGAATGGAATTGCAGGGCTATGAGGCCGACGATCTGATTGGAACTTTGTCAAATCTATGCAGATTGGATGGATTTGAGGTCAATGTGATCACCGGAGATAAGGATGCTCTGCAACTGGTGGATCTCGGTGTGAGAGTTCATATCACAAAAAAAGGTATATCCGAACTCAAGGAGTATGCTGATGAGGACGTATTTGAGGAACTCGGTGTGCATTCGAATCAAGTGATTGATTATAAAGGTCTCAGTGGCGATGCTTCTGACAATATTCCAGGCATACCAGGAGTAGGACCAAAGACTGCGGCCAAATTATTGGATGTCTTTGGAACCGTCGAAAATCTAGTGGTGAAAAGTGATGAAATTGAAAATAAAAGAATCAGGGGATTGGTACAGGAGTATTCAGATCAAGCACTTCTCAGCAAAAAACTTGCAACAATATTCTTAAACGTTCCAACGGAGATGGATTTAGATGAATTCAAATTGAAAACGCCAGATACTGAAAGTGTAATTGAGGTTCTGAAGTACTATGAACTCAACAACATCCTCACCAAATTCAAAAGTCAGACTGATTCTACGGAAAACAGAGCTTTAATAAGCTATAAAACAGTGGATGGGGAAGCACTGAATGGAATTATTGAAATGTCGCGTGCTTTCGCGTTTAAATTATTCTATTCTGATCTAAGAACTGATTTAAAAGCTGCAGTTTTTTCAGTGAATAGTCAAATCTATGTACTTGAGGATCCAAATGAGATCAGTTCGTTGAAACCGAGTTTTGAAGATGTAAGCATTTCGAAAACTGGTTATGATATAAAAAATGAATATTTGTATTTGATGTCTCTCGGCATAGATATGAAAGGTGTAGAGTTTGATGGATATATCGCCGCATATTTGCTTGACCCATCAAGAAGAAACTATGATCTTTCAGAAATATATTTTGAGTATGCATCAATGAGCATTGAATCCAATGAATCCTTTTTCGGAAGAGGTGCAAAGAAAATTGATCTTAATACAATGGAGACAGAAAAGTTTTTGGAATATGCAGCTGAGCAAGTGAGTGTGATTTCAGAACTTTGTACGATATTGACTGATAAAATAAAAGCTTCAGGTGTTGAAAAATTATTTTCAGAAGTTGAAATGCCACTCGTGAAAATCCTTTCAGATATTGAACATGTGGGATTTAGCGTTGATCTAGAACAAATTGATTTGATTGACACCCAATTGATTGAAAAATTGACTCAAATTGAAAAAGATGTTTATGAAATGGCAGGAGAGACTTTCAATATTAATTCTCCAAAACAATTGGGTACAATTTTGTTTGAAAAGTTGGGTCTGCCGGCAGTGAAGAAAACGAAAACAGGTTATTCCACCAACCATGACGTATTGGAAAAACTTATAAACAAACATCCAATTGTATCTGAAATCATCGAATATAGGACGTATTCAAAACTTAAATCGACTTATATCGATGGGCTAAGAAATGTTATCGATTATGAAAATAAACGAGTGCATACATCCCTCAACCAAACTGTGACAGTGACAGGAAGATTGAGTTCAACAGAACCTAATCTACAAAATATACCAATCAAATTACCTTATGGTAGAAAAATAAGACGTTTCTTTGTTGCTGATCCGGGATGCATTCTTCTAGGTGCCGACTATTCACAGATCGAACTCAGAGTACTAGCACATTTGTCTCGTGATGAAAAATTGATAGAGGCGTTCAGCAACAACCTGGATATTCATACCATCACAGCATCACAAGTGTTCAAAATTCCTGAAAACGAAGTGAGTAGTCTTCAGCGTAGTCGCGCAAAGGAAGTTAATTTCGGAATCGTATATGGTATGGGCGATTTCGGTCTATCTGAAAGTCTTGGTATTTCCAGAAAAGAAGCCAAAGCCTACATTGAAAACTACTTTGAGAGTTATCCAAAGGTACAAGGTTTTATGACCAACATCATCGATAACTGCAAAGCTAACGGTTATGTTGAGACTATTTTGAATCGACGAAGATATGTCCCTGATATAGACAGCAAAAATTTCATGTTGAGGTCATCGGCTGAAAGAATAGCCAGAAACACACCGATTCAAGGTTCTGCAGCTGATATTATCAAACTTGCTATGATCAAAGTCTATAACTCACTTAATGAAAACGATCTCAAAAGCAAGCTGATTCTTCAAGTCCATGATGAACTCATTCTAAATGTACCAATGGATGAACTTGAAGTTGTCAAAGGAATACTCAAAGATAGCATGGAAAACGCCATTGAGCTCTGTGTACCATTAAATGTGGATATGAACACAGGAGGCAGCTGGTATGAAGCGAAATGACAATTGCATGTTCATTGGATTGACTGGAGGCATTGGCAGCGGAAAAAGCACTGTGACAAACTATTTGAAAAATAAAGATTACATTGTAATTGATGCTGATGTGCTGGCAAAAACTGTTGTAGAACCTGGGGAAAAAGCATATTTTGATATTGTGACTGCATTTGGTGAATCCATTTTGAACAGCGATGGGAGCATCAACAGGAAACAACTTGGAGACATCATATTTCAGGATGAGGTTCAAAGAAAGAAGTTGAATGAGATTGTTCACCCGGAAGTAAGACGTCTGATGATGGAATTGCTTCACGAGTTTTCTTTTCATAACACTCTTATTTTTGCTGATATTCCTCTTTTGATTGAGTCCAATCTCATGTCCGGCTTTGATGAGGTTTGGCTTGTGTATGCACCTGAGGAAATCTGTGTGGATCGGATTATGAAGCGTGATGGCATCAGTAGGGAGGATGCGCTTCTCAGGATTCGTGCCCAAATGGCCATTGATGAAAAAATGACCGTTTCCGATTTGATTTTATACAATACCGCTGATTTGGAGTTTTTATTTAGGCAAATTGATGAGGCTCTGATCTTATCGACAAATAAATAACGAACGTTGATTCCACCATTTAAATCACTTATAATGTAATGGACTAAATGGTAGGAAGGAAGAACCATGAATAAAGAACTTAAGCAGTTATCGGATATTGATTCGATCAAGATATCTGAAGAACGTCTACTTCATAGTGCAACTCACGAAGAGATTATCAATGGTCACACAACAGATGTATATTTTTTAAGAACTTTGGATATTTTAAATCACATGAATTTATCCGAATCTGAAGTCGTTGCTGAGATTTTTCCTAGAAAGCCAGGCGTTATGGCTGGGATGGACGAGGTCATCAATCTTTTTAAAGAAAAAAATGTTGAATTATGGGCGATTGACGAAGGTGAAACATTTGATGTAAAAGATACAATTTTAAGAATCAAAGGGAAATATAGTGACTTTGCAATTTATGAAACAATCATTTTAGGGATGCTTGCCAGTGCTTCTGGATGGGCAACCGCATCTAGAACAGTCAAGGAAGCGTGTGGTGACAAGTTCTTCTTGTGTTTTGGCGCAAGACACGTTCATCCTTCTGTGGCTCCGGTTATGGAGCGCGCAGCCGTAATTGGTGGAGCTGGAGGAGCAAGTTGTATATTGGCTGCTAAACTCAGTGGAGTAAATCCTTCAGGTACGGTACCACATAGTGCTATGCTTGTGGCAGGGGATACACTTTCAGTTGCAACGGCTTATGATCAAATCGCAGCTCCTGACCACAACAGAATAGTTCTTGTGGATACCTATAAAGATGAAGTAGAGGAAGCCATAAGGATCGCAAGGGCACTTAACGGTAAACTATATGGTGTTCGTCTAGATACTCCAAGTGAGCGTGGTGGAGTGACACCTGGACTGATCAAAGAGATGAGAGCCAAGCTTGACCTTGCAGGTTTTGAAAACGTAAAGATTTTTGTTTCAGGTGGTTTGACACCAGATCGAATCAGATTGCTCAGTGAAGCCGGAGCGGATTCATTTGGAGTCGGTAGTTATATTTCTGCAGCTTCGCCTATAGATATGACCATGGACCTGAAAATGGTACAAGGTGTACCAGTTGCCAAACGTGGTCGTATTCCTGGACTGGTGGATAATCCAAAATTAAAAAAAATAAAATAAGATATAAAAAAATGCGTCAATCCAACTCAACAGAGAAGGATTGACGCTATTTGATTTTGGGCATAAAAAAAAGACTTGAAACAAGTCTTTTTTTTATAATGGTGCGGATGATGGGACTTGAACCCATACGGTATTGCTACCACAGACCCCTCAAGCCTGCGTGTCTGCCATTCCACCACATCCGCACGTATTGTTGCGACTTTTTTATTATAGTGACATTGCAATAAAAAGTCAATAGGAATTTCGAAAATAATTTTAAAAGTATGATTCACATGTGATAATGTCCTAAGTAATCACACGTGATTATGTCCCAAAAGATATTATGATATAATAATG
>JAWSUW010000194.1:0-5168 GCA_033549245.1 Bacillota bacterium
GGCATTATTATATCATAATATCTTTTGGGACATAATCACGTGTGATTACTTAGGACATTATCACATGTGAATCATAAATTCTGGATCGTCACTTTTTTGTGGGTTGACATTTACTGAAATTACCCGTAGAATGTAATTGACCCCCCAGGGCAGGGGGTATGAAATGAAAAATTCGAAGTCATCAGGCTTCGCAATTTCACTATTGAATAAATTATTAGAGGTGATTAAATGGAGAAAATTGTTATCATAGGTGGTGTAGCTGCAGGTGCTACGGCGGCGGCAAAAGCGAGAAGACTTTCGGCAGACGCTCAAATTACAATTCTAGAGGCTGGTGCAGATATATCATTTGCTAACTGTGGACTGCCTTATTATATTGGCGGGGATATCAAAAGTAGATCAAAACTTATATTACAAAGTCCTGAGAGTTTTAATGACGAGTATCAAACAGCGGTTCATATATATACAACTGCAACAGAAATTGACAGAGAAAACAAAATTGTGCATACAGTAGATTCGAGAACAGGTGAAAAGAAAACATTTGAATACACCAAACTGATCCTGGCTCAAGGTGGAAAACCTATAGCACCACCACTTCCAGGTGCAGATCAAAATCATGTTTTTCAATTATGGACGCTTGATGACATGGATCGAATCAATTCTTTTATAGAAAATGAAAAACCAAAAACAGCTGTTGTTGTCGGTGGTGGTTTCATAGGACTTGAAATGACAGAAGCACTTGCAAAAAGAGGTATGAAAGTATCCGTTATCGAAATGATGCCACATGTCATGGGAATCATGGAAGCTGAAATAGCAGGATTTATCCAGCAGGAAATGATTTCTTATGGAGTCGATTTATATACGAACAAAGCGCTTGCTGAGATTGGTAGTAAGAATGTCAAACTTAAAGATGGCACAATCGTAAATGCAGATATGGTTCTTCTTTCAATCGGCGTTCGTCCTACTCTTAAATTGGCTCAGGAATCTGGTCTTGCCATGGGAGAAGCTGGAGGACTGCTTGTTGATTCAACACTCAGAACAAGTGATGAGAATATTTATGGTGCTGGCGACATGATTGAATTCGAACATCGTGTTCTCGGTAAGAAAGTAAGAATTCCTCTTGCAGGACCGGCAAACCGTCAAGGTAGAATCGCCGCTGAAAATGCACTTGGAAAAAATCATGAATACAGTGGACCAATAGGCACCTCAATCGTAAGAGTTTTTGAAGCGGTTGCAGGTATGACCGGACTCTCATTAAAAGCTGCAAGAGCAGAAGGTATTGACGCTGATGCTATCGTCGTCCATAAAGAACACCATACTTCCTATTATCCTGGAGCAGAGATGGTGAGTTTGCTTGTTGTTTATGACAAAGAAACTGGTATCGTACTAGGTGGACAAACTGCCGGTTATGCAGGTGCGGATAGAAGACTAGATGTCCTTGCTGTGGCTGTTGCATCAAAACTTACAGTATCCGATTTAGCTGATATCGATTTTGCTTATTCTCCACCACTCGGAAATGCCAACGATGCAATGAACATGGCTGCATATGTGGCTGAAAATAGAATCTCAGGTTTCTCTCCGACTATGACAATCAATGAGATTGATGCATATCTGGAAGGAAAGAACGCTCAATGGGTAGATGTAAGAGATGTTTTCGAATTTGAAAAAGCTCATGTTGAAGGATCAGTTAATATTCCAATCGAAATTCTTTCTTCAAATCTTGATCAACTAAAGAAGGATCAACTGATTTTCGTCTATGACAAAACAGGTAAAAAAGGTCACCAGGCACTTCGTATATTGACTGGTGCCGGATTTACGAATGTGTTCAATGTCAGTGGTGGATTCATCAGTCTTTCCAATTATGTCAGTGCAGTCACACCTGCAAACTTTGTTTTAGATCTTCCAGCTCCAGTAGAGAAAACACTAGGAGAAACAAGCAAGGAAGAAAAAGTGGAAGCTGTGAAAGAAAAGGTTAAGGAAGAGGCTCCAACTGGTCCATTGATCATCGACGTACGTACTGCAGAAGAGTTTTCATATGGTGCCATTCCCGGTGCAATCAATATTCCTCTGGATGAACTTGAGTATCAAGCTAAAAAACTTGATAACAAAGATAGAGAGACAATCTTATACTGTGCTTCTGGAGCAAGGAGTGCCTACGGACTACAAATTCTAAAAGCTTACGGTTTTACAAAAGTAGAGAATGGTGGCGGAATTTCAAGAATGATGGCTCGCATGAAAAGATAAGCAAATAATGAAATAACTATATAAGCGACGATGGTAGAAGATTCTTCTATGATCGTCGCTTTTTTCGTGTCAAAAAGTGATATAATTCTAGTAAATATAAAAAATGATGAACCATGTGAAAGGTAGATAGATTATGAATGAAAAACAAAGACGTGTTTTGATGACAGTAGGTGGTGTCCTGATTTGTGGCTTTAGTGTAGGTCTGTTCAACTTCTCACTTTTCGGGATGGATCCCTTTCAAGTGTTCGCACACGGGGTATGGGGGCTGACAGGGATCGGTTATGGGACATTTTATATGATTCTCAATTTGCTGATGCTGGTTGTAATTTATTTTGTTGATCGGACGAAGATCGGCCTTGGTACGATGATCAACATTTTTTTGCTGGGGTATGTGGTAGAGTATTCATCCTTGTTGTTTGGGATGATGATTCCGGATCCAACGATTATAGTGAGAATTTTGGCACTTGGAACAGGAATATTGGCAATCAGTTTTGGTGCGGCCATTTATTTTACAGGAGATTTAGGAGTGTCGACATATGATGCTGTTGCACTTGTGATGGCCGGAAAGAAGGTAGCTAAATTCCAGTATTGTCGTATAGGAACAGATTTGATTTGTACTTTGATCGGGTTTTCGTTAGGGGCGACTGTGGGAATTGGTACTCTCGTGACCGCATTTTTCATGGGACCGATTATTGCCTTTTTTAGAAAGGCTGTTGCAGAGCCGTTTAGGTATAGACGATGTACGCAGATATAGAAAAAAGATTCAGGAAAAAAAACAAAATTTTATTTTCACGCGAAAGCCTTTGTTTACAAAACTTGAATGACTTGATTCAGAGGCAAAATCATAGAACGCTTGTAATGTGGGCTCTAGATTGTGCCAAATTGACTCTTAAGCAGTTCGAAGCAAAATATCCTGATGAGAGTAGACCTAGAACTTGCCTTGAGGTTTGTGAAACGTGGGCGAGGGGCAAAATCAAGATGCCAACTGCTAAACGTGCGATTTTGGACTCCCATGCAGTAGCGAAAGAGATTGATGATGCACAGTATGGTGCTCTTTGTCATGCCATTGGTCATGCGGGTGCAACAGTACACACCCCCGGACATGCCATAGGTTTACCAATGTATGAATTAACAGCCATGGTTTTGAAGTATGGGATCAATGATTTTGCAGGTCCCGTAACGGAGAAGATTGATTACTATATTGAACGAATGCAGTATTGGCAAGAAACTACCGACAAATTAGAACTTGAATGGGGAGGTTTTTTGATGGATGTAAAAAAAGATTCCAAAGCGAAAACACCAAAAATATTTAATATGTCATTTGCAAGTGTCTATCCGCTGTATATCCAAAAGGCAGAAAAAAAGGGAAGAACCAAAGTAGAGGTGGATGAGATTATATTTTGGCTCACAGGCTATGATTCACTCAGTTTTCAGAAGCAACTGGATCATGAAGTCAATTTTGAAACTTTTTTCGATGAAGCTCCAAAGTTTAATGAAAACGCTTCTTTGATCAAGGGTGTGATATGCGGTTATAGGGTAGAGGAAATTGAAGACGAGTTGATGCAAAAAATTCGATATCTCGATAAGTTAGTCGATGAACTCGCTAAAGGGAAGGCCATGGAGAAGATTTTAAGATCAAGAGTTGAAGAGCCCCGATCTTATTGATCGGTGGCTCTTCGTCCGAATGTGGCTTTCAGATATGCTTTATGGGCATACATGAAATCGTCAGCTCTAGATAGTGTTTCATATATTGTCTCACCTGAAAGGTGGTCATAGTGAGCGTATCCATGAGCCATTTCTAGTTTTTTTTTCACATTGTCATTGTAAGTCTCAATTAATTGCTTTAATGTCAAAAGAGCATTTTCAGCATCTTCATCGGAAAGTGCCTCACAAATGGCGCAAAATTCATCGCCACCTATTCGGAATACTTCACCAATTTCTATAAAGCATCTATTCAGCAAAGTTGCCGATGACTTGATGAGTATATCTCCTTCTATATGACCGTATTGATCGTTGACACTTTTTAGATTATTAAGATCGAATACGAATAAAGTAACATTATTGCGCTCGGATTTCCTGAGCATTTCTTTGTCAAAAGCAGTGCGGTTCTTGATTTGAGTTTGTATGTCAAAATCGTATTGCATTTCAAGGGAATAAATATAGTAAAGTAGTAAACTCAATGAGACACTCGGCCAAATCAGTAGTAGATTTGGATATGCGATTTGAACTACAAATGATAGGATGGGGAGTGAAAAAATCAAAACCAGAATCGTTTTATCCGGCCGTGCGATCTTCGCGCGGTTTTCCAAAATTTCATATACGACAAGACTAAAATAAAAAAGGGAGACCAATGTAGGTACTAAAAAGAGACTGCCCCTTTCATATTGGTTAAGTGCGTCCACTTTGAAAACGAAACCCATCCAATAACTGAGTATACATAACAAAGTGTTAAGATACAGTGGCAATACCCAAAGTTTTTGCTTACTATAAACTGGAGACGTTGTGCCAACAAACTTCAAAAACAGGAATGGGACAATCGGGCTCAAAGCAAATCCCAAAACATTTACGATTTTATGTACAACGACAAATTGAGCACCACTTGAGTTGACAATCAAATTGGCAATGATCTCAAGGGTCAGAATTGCGATGGTCATGCAAGCTGCGGCTATATAATAAGTATTCTTTTTATTTTCAAGAATATGTCTTTTTGCAAGGCTGATTGTAAATAGTAGTGGCACAATTGAAAACAGATCTAGTGCAAATAGGGTCGACATGTTTGAAACACCACCTTTATTCTAGTCACAGGATGAACCAGTTATTGAAATAATTATATCATGGAACTTTCTAAAATGGTATCTGATAGAATACATACGAAATTCTAAATCAAAAAACCTTCTCCGCTTTGGAGAAGGTTTTTATGATGAAAA
>JAWSUW010000195.1:0-5168 GCA_033549245.1 Bacillota bacterium
AATTTCCACACCTGGGTCTGACAATGCGGGTTCCACCGGTTCAGATTCCATGATCAATTCATCTTCGAAACTTGTTTCCGCCTCTTTAATGATATCTGATGGAACTGAATCTGATATTTCCTCATGGATAATTTGCTCAGCAGATGGTTTGCTTTGCTTTGGTATGGTTTTTAAAACTGGTGCTTCAGATTCAAGATCGTTGATGACGATGTTATACTCAAAGTTCACGGATTTTAAAGCATCTGTTTTTTCATAAATGAAAATATCCTTGAATTGTTTTCTTAGCAAATTGAACGAGAAAATGGAGTGGGTTCCAATCAATAGATTGTCAATAAACTCACTGTGATAACCCTTTGAATCGTAGAGAACTTTCTCTATGGTCATGCCGATTTGTCCGAACACTTCAGTTAGTTCAACAGAGTCCTCATTTGAATAATCAATCAATTCTCTGGATTTCAATTGATGATCGACGACTGCAATTTGATCCACATCCACCAGTTGTATTTTTATGGCATCGGGAAATTGCTCGTATATAATCAGACTTTTCAACCAATCATAGACCATTTGTACACGAGTTTCATAATTGATTTGATTTTGCTTCAAATATTTCTTTAGAGTAGAGCCACCGAGTTTTTTGAAAATGATGTGAAATCCATTGTCATCATCGATAGTATCCAGCACATTATGAAGGTGGTCCCTCAGTAAATGTCTGACAGTTCGAGTTAGTGAGTCTAGTTGGTAATGTGTTATTACTACCACTTCGTTTTCAGTCTCTTTATCTGTGGCATTTGAAAAACATTGCGTGTCGTCTTCATATAATAATTTCCATTTGGTAAATTGATCAAGTTTCATCTGAATCCTCCAAGCGTATATTCCGGTCTATCATTATCAATTATATAATACACTGGCTTCCACGTCGAGAATACTTTATAATTTGATTAGGTGTTTATAAAGGAGAATAGTTATGATTAGAGTATTACATTTGTCAGATCTACACCTCAACACAGGATTTGGAAGTAAAAAGCAGAGTGTGAGAGAAAGCCTGAAAGAAGCTTTATTGAACGCTTTCGAGAAAAGTGCCAAGTATGCGATTGTCAATCAACTTGATGCTGTGATTATCGCTGGAGATCTGTTTGATAATGACAATATAAATTTTCATATGGAGAAACGAATTTTAAGAAATATCCAATTGTTGTTGGATTCAGACATAGATATCATTTATAGTTTAGGAAATCATGATCCAATGGATACGACTGACATTTTGAATGCAATTAAAACCCATCATAGGTTTCATGTATTCGAAAGTGATGAGATCACTACAAAAGTGCTTTACTCAAAAGATGGAACACCATATCAGTTGGTGGGATGTGGTCACAAATCAAAAGGAGAAAAGCGAAATTTGATCAAGAAATATCCAATCAAAAATAATAGTCTGCCATGGATTGGGGTTGCACATGCAAGTGTTCCATCAGCTAGAACCATAAGTGAGAAGGAAAGCTATATGCCTACCGCACTTAGCAATATAGAAATTCTAGACTATGATTATTTTGCACTTGGACATATCCATATACGTCAAATGCTGACACCTAAGATTGCATACAGCGGAAATATTCAAGGTTTGTCAATTAAGGAAACAGGTAAAAAAGGTGGATATTTGATTGAACTCGATATGAATTTGACTAATGTCGTTCCCGTGGATTTTCATGAGATCGAGTGGGCATTCTTTGAACTCGATTTGACGTCTGATATTACAGATTCGGAAAGTTTGTCAGAAAAGATATCGAACTTAGTGACGGATTATGTTTCTAGCAGTGATGTGAAATTTATATGTCGGATTGCGCTTAAAGGAAGAACTGTACTCTATAAAGAGCTCAAAGAGCCGTCAAACATAAGTTTCTTGGAAGATGACCTATGTAATGAACTTGATTTGCTTGATCTTGAGATCAGGACAGATGGCATAACAAAAAATGTTGATCTGGAGGCATTGAAACGTGAAGAGACCGTGCTTTCTTATGCACTCAATCAACTTGAAAACTATTCTGAATCGCTGGAGTTGATGAGAAGAATGTATGCACTACCCATTTTCCCTCGAGGAATGACGGAGAGTGAAAAAAAGGATTTCATTTTATCAAAGCTTGAAAAAGTTCAAAATGAAATTGTGAATCGGATGGTGAGGAACGACTATGATTATTAGAGCGCTGAATTATACAACATACGGTAAAATCGAAGATGAATCCTATACTCTTTCACCGGGACTCAATATTTTTTATGGTGAAAATGAAGCAGGAAAATCAACAGTATTCAACAGTCTATTTACTTTGCTGTATGGTTTCGATCCGGCAAATAGGGAAAAACACATGTATACCAACTGGAATAAAAACGAAATATTATTTAATGCTGATATTTTTGAAAACAAGGAACTTTTCAGTGTAGAACGTCGTCTAATGAGTGTACCTAAACTCACTATTTCAAGCAAAGCAACTGGAAATGTCGAAATGAGAAGGAATGAGACCCTTCCGTGGATAGATCATGTGAGTCCTACACTTTTCAATTCTGTTTTTCATATCACTTCGGAAGATTTGAATCGATTCGAGGAGGCTTCTTGGGATCAGATACAAGAACAATTGATTTTCAATTATGGAACGGACTATCTTAATAAAGTTTCTGATGTCTCGTTGAGACTGGAACAAGATATCAACGCCATCTGGAGAAAAGATAAACGAGGGGCACCAATACTCAATCAAAAGATTGCTCAAATTGCTACTCTTGAAAATGAAAAGAAAACAATGCAAAAGACACTTAAAAAAGCAGTCGAAATCCAGTCCGAACTGTTTGAACTAGAAGAGCAGATTCAACTCATGAGCGATCAGATCACAGAGCTGAATGGCATGCAAAAAGAACTAAGATTTTTACTGCCTGTCAAAGCAACACTTTCTAAAGTGAAACATCTAGAAGATCAGTGCATCAAAGAGACTTACTCGGATCATTTGATCAAACTCAGTGATCAGACTGAACATGACCTGGGAGAACTGATTGCTGAAATGGATCTTCTTTCAGAGGAAATCGAATACAAGAAAAGCAAGTTGCATCATTACTCGGAGCATGAACTGACTTTACTCCAAAATAAGAATTTGAGAGATGGCATCAATACCGATTTGGACGTGATTATCTCACTTGAAAACAGCCTCCATGGTATTTCTGACGAACTTTTGAAAATCAATGAAAGAATTACACAACAATATCAATTGCTTTTTAGTGAAAAACCAAATCAAAACCAATTGGATCATTTGCAAAACATCAATCCATTTGATATGAAAAATGTGTTCCAGAAAAACATGGAAATTGAAAAGGCAGGCGCTGAAGCGACTTCAATACTGCAAAAAAAGCAACATAGCGATAATCGTTATAATTTGATTGTAGTGGTGTTTGGCTTGATTCTATTCATCGTATCGTTAATCCAAGAGAATATGGTTTGGATTGGTTTTATTGGCATGGCTTTGATTGGCTTTGGGGGTTCAGGAGTATTAAAGAGCAGAAAAAATGATGAAACGGTTCCGCTTGACTTTGAAGAATCAAGAGCTGAAATTATCCGAAGATACCCTGAGATTAAAGTTCCGGATTATGTATGGACGGACCCTTCATTTATCTTTTTTCTCAAATTGGAACAATTGATCGCTCTCGGTATTGAAGAGAATCAAATGCATTCCAAAAAAGAAGTTTTACTGGATCAATATAACGAGATGAAAACAGTACTTGAAGACAAGATCCATATTTTTGGTGTGGAAAGTACGAGGAATGTCATCTTGACTACTCAAATGCTATTGATTGAGATTGAAAAGATATCAGAAATTGACAGAAATGAAGGAACACTTCAATTTGAAATCTCTACCCTGGAAAAAAGAAAGAGTGCTTTATTTGAGAGAGCAAAGAATAAGAAAGCAGTTTTAGCAGAGCTCAACGAGTCCTTTGAAAAAATCGGCGGTGGCGATTTAGAGCATGGTAGACAATTGTATGAGGAAAATTTGGAACGACTCAGAAGAATCAGAGTGTATAAGGAAGAACTTGAGCAACAAGAGGAATGGGCAGAAATTGTCATAAATTGGTCGAAAGATTATGAACTCAGTGAACTTCAAATCGCCAAAGTTGAATCAGAAATCGAGAGATTGGGCATAGAGAGACAAGAGTCGATTATTTTCAAAAACAGCCTTGTCAAAGATATGCACTCAATCAAGGAAAAAGCAAATATCGATGCCCTCGATAGCGAACTCATTGTGTTAAGAGAGGAATGTGATGCTCTTGAAAATGAACGTGACATTCTCATGATCACAAAAGAGATCATAGAGTTCTCAGATGAAAGATATCGACTGGAAAATCAACCGGATCTCATAGCAAAAGTCAGTGTTTATATGTCGAAGATCACAAATGGTAAGTATAATGAAATCATGGTTGATGACAGTAGTGGAAAATATGAATTGTTTTTCAGAATTGATGATCAGTTGATTTCTGTTTCCAAAGCGTTCAGCAAGGGGACGATCAACCAATTGTTTTTCGCATTCAGACTGGCAGTGATTGATGCCATCGATTCGGAATATAAATTACCATTGATTCTCGATGATGCACTTGTCAGTTGGGATAAAAACAGATTGAAAGCAACAGGTCAGTTGATACATGAATTGTCACAAAAGAGGCAGGTTTTCATCATGACATGCCATCCTTGGATGTTGAGTAATTTTGAATGTTTTGATGATATAAAGAAAATCGAGCTATAGAGGTGCATATGAAAAAAGATATCTTGGAACAACTTGAATTTGAGAAGAGCAAACGAGACATACTCAAACAGTCGCAACTTGCCATGAGGAGTCCAGTACAGGAGCAAGAGAAAATTAATGAGAAATCCGATCAAAAGTACGCTTGGGAGATAGAACTTGAACAGTATAGAAAGAACAAAGTCAGGGATCGATTTGTTTATCTTGGTGCTGTAGCTGGATTTGCAGCATTCATTTTAGTGATTTTATTTCATTTTCAGGACTTTTTGAATATATTTAATGAAATTTTAATGAAATTCCAATGAGAATGTTAATCTTTAAACGATAAAATTAATACGACAATTTTAGAGAAAGGAGAGGACTCGATGTCAAATCCCAAAGAAGTCATAATTGAAATCAAAG
>JAWSUW010000196.1:0-5160 GCA_033549245.1 Bacillota bacterium
GTAACCAGTGTTGCGATCTTAAGTGAATTCCAGAAACCACGTCCTATATTGACATTTTCAACCAAAATCTTATAGTTTTCCAATAAACTCTTTCCAGGAATCAATGTAATACCCTGTGTTGAAATGGACATTCCATCACGTGTTGAATTGATAATAACGATCCAGAACGGTACGACAGCAACTACCACCAAAAAAGCAAGAAAAAGATATACTACTGAATAGACCAGAGCTTTTTTCCTTTTCACTCTGTTCTTAACTTTTTTTCTTTGAATATTTAGTTTTTGGACTTGATCATCCGTCTTTTCAAAGTTGTTTAAATCACTCATATTTTTGCACTTCCCTTCAAAACAGACAGTTCTTTCTTTCTTGCCTTCACTTGCTTGCGATTATGAAAAAATTCTTTGATTTCCTTTTTATTTGTCATAACTGTAAAGACGACTGTAAAGGTCATAATGACAATAAATAACGCAAAAGAAAGTGCTGATGCATAACCATAATTTTTATGGACAAAAGCCATGTTGTAGATATAGACAATCATCGTATTCAAACTACCTTCTGGGAATCCTTTGCCATCAGTAATCAAAAAAGGTATATCAAACAATTGTAAACCACCTATCAGTCCAGTTACCATTACATACATCAAAATCGGTTTAATGGACGGGATTGTGATGTTTAGTAATACTTGAATTCTACCAGCACCATCAATACGTGCCGCTTCAAAAATTTCTTTACTCACAGCTTGCACTGAAGCCATAAACAAAATAAACGAGTTGCCGAACCACATCCAGGTCTGGATTCCAGAAACACTCATTTGAGCCATTATTGGCTTTGTCAACCATCCAATTGGCTTATCAATCCATCCAATATTAAAGAGCACTTGATTGACAACACCATAGTCTTTATCAAGCAATTTCATAAAAATCAATGCTATCGTAGCGGCTGCAATTAAGTTGGGTAAGTAAAATATAACTCTAAAGAAGCCCAAACCTTTAACTTTATATTTGATATCTGAGAAGATCATTACCAGTAATAAGGCAAGAAATATCTGAAATATGATATTTACACCCCAAATTTTTATAGTGTTTAGGAACGCATTCACTAGATTAGGGTCCTTAAACAACAATTTGAAGTTATCCGCACCAATGAAAACTTTTGGTCCAAATCCTTTATATCTTGTCATTGATAGGTATATTGTAAATAAGATTGGATATGCATTGAACAGGAAGAAAACCAAGAAGAAAGGGGATATAAAAAGGTATCCAACTTTGTCTTTTATTTTTTTCATTTCACTCTCCGTCTAAAAAAGTATATAAAAGGATACAAAAGTAGACTTTGAGTCTACTTTTGTATCCATATCAATTATTCAGTTGGCAATCCATCCACATAAATTTCAGGGTATGTCACTTGAACATCCGCATAAAATGCTTTAAGTGTATCTGCCACTGAAGTGTAACCTGCAGCGCCTTGCTTGTAATTTGTGATGTGAACGCCCAATAAGTCATTCAATCCTCTGTCGTAAATTGTTACATTTGATAGATCAATTTTAGAAGCTTCTTCGTTGAATACTTGCAAGTGGTTCATACCACCTAAAGAATCACGTCCATCATATTTTGCAATTACTGGTGCCATTACTGATTCAACTGAATACATATCGCTATCAACCGCTTGTCTTGCGACCAAGCGCTCTTTGTCAAACAACATAGATTTAGCAAACCCAAATGCTGCTTCTGGTAATTTGCTATCAGCATTGATTCCTACGTAAGTACCACCCCAGAAGTATGAGTTAGGACCTACAGCCATACCCCAATTGCCTTTGTATGGTGCTGCAGCATACGCATCTTTTGTCGCTTGATCTGCATCTTCTGCAGGTTTTACAAGAGTATTGCCATTTGCATCAACTTTTTCCATGTTAGGCTCAATAATGTACTTAAGACCCCATGTAGGCATTGAGTATGCCATTACTTGCCATGTTTTTCCCTGTGCATCTGTCAAATCTTTATCCATTGCATCAAACCAAGGGCCACTCCACTCAGCAGCATTTGCTGTCAATGAAGAATCAATAGTTTCGCCAAACATACTTCCAACCATATTGATGTAAGGAATTTGCTCTTTGATTTTAGCTGGATTCAAAGTGCCATTCTCATCAACCCATTTAACCGGGTTGTTTGTACCAGCAGCAAAGAATCTAACCGCTTGATCATCTGGGAACAAACGCCAATTTGGGTTGTATGTTTTAACTTCTTCTTGAGCTGCCAATAAATTTTCAATTGAATTGAACTTGTTTGCACTTACCCAAGTAGATACTGCTGCGTTATAATCTGGAGTCTCCATTGTTGGGAATCCAGCTTCGGCACCCCAAACATCAGATGCCATATCCGTTTTGAAGAAGATTGCACCTGGAGTTACTTGCCATGATAATGCAGCTAACTTACCTGTTGCAGGATCAATACCTGATTGCCAGATATATTCTTTATAGTCAGCCTTCTCTGCTGCCAAGTCAACATCTGGGCTACTTTCAATCATTGCCTCTAAATTACCGTAATACCCTGCTTCAATAAATTGCTTGATTTGATCCAACTCACCAGTAAAAACATCTGGTCCGTTACCCGATTCAAGTGCAGGTAAAATTTTGTCCATGTAACCGTCTTGAATAGACACTGCTACAAATTCTACTTCCATACCTTCAAAAGGTTTTCCTGGTGCAGTGTACATTTCTTTAAAGTAATCAATGTCACCAGCAGTTTGAAGTTCATCAGTAAATGACCAAATAACCAATTTCTCTTTTGAATAATCTTTACCTTCTTCAACAACTACGTTTGGAGTCTTTTCAGTACCATCTGTAGTAGTTGCAGGCTTTGTTCCACATGCTGTCAATACAAGTGATGCTACCATCAAGATAATAAGTAAAATAGATAACTTTTTCATCATTACGCCCCTTTTGTTTTAATTTTGCAACAAGTAACTATGTTGTAGTTATAATATAGCACATTTACGAAATCGATTTCAATACTTATTTTAATAAATCGTCACACTTTCTATTTTTTTTTAATTCTGCAACGTTATATACTGTTGTTTACAGGTTTTAGTACAAGATGATATTTTATAAAAAGTGAGTTTATCTTGTTTACACTACTTTAAAGTCCGCATTATAAAAGCTTTGAACACAGTTAAACAGCAGTTTTCATGTATATTACTCCTCTGATTTGACACACTGCTGTATGACAGATGTTGATCTTTCAATTTTGGATCCTATGGTTCTGAAAAAATACAAATCAAGGAAATCGATTGCTTAAACTTGTGATTGCTTACATTTCAATACAAAGGTAGTGATAGAATGATCTGGTAAATTGATGTTTATTCCTTCTCCATCAACCACGAGACTCAATTCTGCGATCCACCCTTCATTTTGTGCCACCACAACGATATCACCATTAGGATTTCTAAAGGCAACAGCATGAACATCTTCTTTGGTCACACTGATTTCCAACCTTTTTGCGCCGACTTCGATGTATTTCGAAAAATGTCCGATATAGTAATATGAGTTATTATAAATCAATTCCTTTTTGTTTCGATCATACATGATTGGTGCTTCACAATAGTTATAGACGTGATTTGGTCCTCCAGTTTCATTAAGCACCAGATTCCAATCAATCCATCCACGGCTCCAATTGTTGAAATCTCCAATGATATTGCGACCATAGCGTTCACAGTTTGACCAAGATCCTAAATAACCATTAAACTCCGCATTTTCAGCGGTGGTTGTCAACTCCACACAGCCTTCTGTAAACAAAATATGTTTGTCTGGGAACAAGTTGTGAAGCGCTGATAGATTCTCGAATTCTTCACTGACATACCAGTGATTCCCCGTTCCCCATACGTATTTTGCCGCTTCAGGATCTGATAGCACCACAGCACCGCGCTCAACAATCACATCGCGATTATGATCCCATATGATGATATTGGTCTCCGGGCACGACCTTTCCAAGACTGGACCTAGATGGTTTTTCACAAAATCGCGTTCTTCTTCAGCTGTATATATACACGAATCCCACGTTTGAGTAGCCAATGGTTCATTTTGAACACTTACAGCCCATATATCAATTTCGCGCTGCTTCATGGCGTGAACAAACTTGGCGTAATAATTTGCCCATGACTCATAA
This sequence comes from Bacillota bacterium, assembly GCA_033549245.1. Taxonomy (GTDB): domain Bacteria; phylum Bacillota; class Clostridia; order Peptostreptococcales; family Acidaminobacteraceae; genus Fusibacter_D. The sequence continues at coordinate 4,161 of JAWSUW010000196.1, forward strand.
TACTCAGGTAGCAATTTGCCACCATAATTCATTTCTTTTGTGTCTTTCATGAATGCCGGCGGACTCCAAGGAGAAGCCAAGATTTTAAGTGGCTCTTTCGCATAGCCCATAGCGTCTTTGATCATTGGAACAACCCACTTGTCTTCACGCGAAATATCAAAGGAGGTGAGTTCTTTGTCCCCTTTTTCAACATAGGTGTAATTCTCAAGTGCAAAATCACAAGAATGAATATGGACACGCCCAAGCACATACCCAAGCCCTTGATCCTTCGAAAAATAAGCCCGAATGGCTTCATCTCTCACCTCGTCTGGAGCTTCAGACAAAGTGAAAGCCGCAGATTCAGTAAAAGCACCACCAAAACCCATAAATTCCTGATACTCATGTTTGCTGTTAACGGCTATCACTTCTCTTTTAGGGTCATAACTTCCAGTCTCACGTTCAGGTAACTGTATCCAGTATTTTGAATCCTTTTTTTCCGATCTTACCGATAATACTTTCATACACTCTCCTATCTTTCACTTATTTCCTTTTATAAACCATGACAATTTGTTTCACCTGACCACTACGGATCTTTAGTGCCATACTTCCATTGATTTCTTGTTCCCGCATTCCATCGATCAAATAGTGGTCCACCATCACTTGTTCTGAATATGTTGAAAATGAAGTCTTATTTTCGATGATAAATTCAATAGTCGACAGTAAAGTTGTCTTTACACGACCTTCCATGAAAAAGTCCGAATGAAGAATTGGACTTGGCGAGAATACTAACTCATCTGTATATTGAAACACAGAATTCCCAAACATCATCATATTCCAAATGCTCAGCATTTCTGCGGTTGAACCACTTAATCTAGCTACAAAGCCTTGCCCACGAACTTTGGGATTTGGATTTAAACTACTCGCTATAAAGCTTGAATTCTCAAGTGTTGAACGGCCATACACATTCGGATCCATAAAACATATCAAATTTGATTTTATTTCCTCGAAGAACTCATCATAA
>JAWSUW010000197.1:0-5159 GCA_033549245.1 Bacillota bacterium
GCCGGTGTATCCGCTGTACCAATGGCAGCCAGAGTTTCTCAAGTTGTCGGTCAAAAAGCTGATCCAAGCAACTTCCTGCTCATGCATGCCATGGGTCCAAACGTTGCGGGAGTTATCGGTTCCGCTGTATCTGCCGGGGTAATGCTTTCGCTATTTGGTGGATTCTAGCACTTAAAAATTTAAAATGTATGAGTAACCAAACCCTAAATCACTTTTTCTTTCGTGATTTAGGGTTTCTTTAATCATGGCTCATATAATTATGTTATAATGTTATCGAATTTATCGAGGATGGTAAACATATGAAGAGCAAAATTTTAAAAGCGTTGATTGATCAAAAAGACGGGTACATATCCGGAGAAAATTTGAGTAATATGTTTGGAGTCTCCAGAACTGCAATTTGGAAACATATTCAAACATTGAGAAAAGAAGGCTATCAAATCGTTTCCGTTACCAATAAAGGTTACCATTTAAAACGGAAATCCTCAGATGTCGATCAGATTGCTCTGGACCAGATGATAATGAATTCTGCTCTTATCAAGCAAGTCGTCTATCTTGATCAGGTGGACTCCACGAATATGGAGGCCAAGAGAATGGCAATGTCAAATCCTTTTAACGAAGCATTGATAGTTGCAAGAGAACAAATTATGGGTAAAGGACGAATGGGTCGTTCGTGGTTATCCGAGAAGGACTCGGGAATATGGATGAGCCTTCTTTTGAAACCAGCTCTATCCCCTGATATGGTCTCAAAAGTGACACTTATTGCCGCAGCAGCTGCAAGTAGGTCAATTGAAGAGGAAACTGGACTTATCACAGGGATAAAATGGCCCAATGATATCGTCATCAATAGAAAAAAAGTATGTGGAATATTGGCTGAACTGAGTGCTGAACTTGGTCATATACATTATTTGGTTGTCGGAGTAGGGATCAATGTCAGCCAAAGTGCGTTTGAGGATTCGATTGCGGATAAAGCCACTTCAATCGTGATAGAAAATCAAGGAAAACCGGTCAACCGATTAAATATTATTAAAAAATTTGTAGAAATATTTGAAATGTATTATAATCAATTCGTTAATGATGGGCTATACGATTCTGTTGTGGAATATAATATAAATAAATCAGTCACTATTGGTGAGAAAGTATACATCACCACTCACGACCGCACTAGATCGGCTTTTGCAAAAACCATAGATGATGCTGGAAATCTGATCGTGACCAATGAAGATGGCGAAGATGAAGCAATATTTTTCGGGGAAGTATCGGTAAGAGGCATTAATGGATACGTATAATGATACCGGGAGGAACTATGTTATTAACTTTTGATGTTGGCAACACCAATGTTGTCATGGGGGTTTACAAAGAGAATCAGTTGTTGACCAATTGGAGAATGGCTACTGACCATTCTAAATCAGCAGATGAACTTGGAATATTCATAACACAGCTTTTTAAATACGAAAATTTGAAAATTGATGAAGTCCAGGATATCATCATTTCTTCTGTTGTTCCTCATGTTATGTATTCATTGCTTCATATGGCGCAAAAATACTTTGATAAAGAGGCTATCGTAATTGGACCTGGTATCAAGACCGGAATGAATATCAAATATGACAACCCAAGACAAGTAGGAGCGGATAGAATCGTCAACGCTGTGGCGGGATTTAAAAAATATGGTGGTCCATTGATCATAATCGATTTTGGAACAGCAACCACTTTTTGCGCAGTGAGCGAGAAATGCGAATATCTTGGAGGATCAATTCTTCCTGGTATCAAGATTTCAGCCGATGCGCTTTATGAACGTGCTGCGAAACTCACTCGAGTGGAACTTATAAAACCAGATCGCGTCATTTGTAAAAATACCACACAAAGTGTTCAGGCTGGCATTATTTATGGCTATGTGGGCAGCGTGGATTATATTGTCGGAAAAATGAAACAAGAACTGGGAAGTAATGATGTGAAAGTAATAGCAACAGGTGGTTTGTCCACTTTGATTGCTTCTGAATCTAAAGAGATACAAGTTGTGGATAAATTTTTAACTCTGGATGGATTGAACTTCATTTATCATATGAATCGTCATCCCAAACCAGTTGAGGAACTGAAGTAAGTGAGGCATTATGAGAATTGGTAATATTGAACTTAAAAACGATGTTGTTCTAGCTCCTATGGCTGGAGTGACAGATTTGGCATTCCGTTTGATTTGCAAGAAATTTCATGAGGGGTTGATGGTCAGTGAAATGATCAGTGTCAATGCGCTATACTATAAAGATCAAAAGACACAAAGATTAATGAAAATCCTGGAGGAAGAACGTCCGATTTCATTACAGATTTTTACGGCGGAACCTGACAAACTTGAAGCAGTTCAAGATGTACTCAATAATCACAACAACGACATTCTCGACATCAACATGGGGTGTCCGGCTTCCAAGATTGTCAATAACGGTGAGGGTTCGGCGCTCATGAAAGATCCGAAAAAAGCTGAGCAATTACTGAAAATGGCTGTTCGCATTTCTACCAAACCAGTTACTGTAAAAATCAGAAAAGGTTGGGATGACAATTCCATCAATGCGGTGGAAATAGCAAAGATTGCTGAAGCATCCGGTGTAGAGGCCATTGCAATTCATGGAAGAACGCGTGAACAACTCTATACTGGAAAAGCAGACTGGCAAATCATCAAGGCAGTTAAGGATGCTGTTAAAATACCAGTAATCGGTAATGGTGATGTATTTACCGTTTTAGATGCTAAGAATATGAAGGAACAGACCAATTGTGATGGAATAATGGTCGGGAGAGGCATTCAAGGCAACCCTTGGCTTTTAGGTGAGATAGCAGCCTTTCTGAAAGGTGAGTCAATGATCGATCGTCCCACTAGGTCGGAACGACTAATGACCGTGCTGGAACATTATGACAATTTGATTAAATATAAAGGTGACCATATAGCAACTCTTGAAATGAGAAAACATGCCGCTTGGTATCTAAAAGGCTTACCAAAAGCCGCGCACTTTAAGAACGAAGTGAACAGTGTCAGTGACGTGAAAATTCTGAAGAGCATTCTTGTCGAAGCGTTCAGCTAGGTTGACTTTGGAACATCACTATACTATAATAGACTGAATATAAATAAAAAAATGGGAGGAATTTCAGATGGAGAATTTAAGTGAATTGCTGCAGATTCGTAGAGACAAACTATCTAAACTAAGAGAAATTGGTCAAGATCCATTTAAAATAGAAAAATATGAGCGTACGCATTTTTCTAAACAGATTCATGATGATTTTGCTGCCCATGATGGAGTGAATGTTAGAGTTGCCGGTAGAATCATGGCTAAAAGAGACATGGGAAAGGCATCTTTTATAGATATACAAGATAGTGAAGGACGAATTCAATCTTATGTAAGAAAAGACGCACTTGGTGAAGAACAGTACGAAATATTCAAAACTTATGATATAGGTGATATCGTAGGTGTTGAAGGCATCGTTTTCAAAACTCAAAAGGATGAGATATCCATAAGAGCTGAGGAAGTGATTTTGATGTCGAAGTCATTGCAAATACTTCCAGAAAAATGGCATGGTCTAAAAGATCAGGAAATCAGATATCGCCAGAGATACGTTGATTTGATCGTAAATCCTGAAGTCAAAGAAAAATTTCTTCAGCGTTCGGTTATAATCAAATCGATGAAAGAATACTTCGATCGTGAAGGTTTCCTTGAAGTGGACACACCTATACTCAGCACTATTGCCGGTGGTGCCACTGCGAAACCTTTCATCACCCATCACAATACATTAGATATTGATATGTACATGCGAATTGCTAATGAACTTTATCTTAAAAGACTCATAGTAGGTGGTTTCGATAAAGTTTACGAAATGGGTAAGATGTTCAGAAACGAGGGCATGTCTATTAAACACAATCCTGAATATACCGCTGTTGAGTTATACGCGGCATATGAAGATTATGAATATATGATGGAACTCACTGAAAATGTAGTCGCATATTGTTGTGAAAAAGTACATGGGACAACAGAAGTGAACTATCAAGGCACAGTGATTGATTTCAAACCACCTTGGATCCGTTCTTCAATGCATGAACTTGTAGAGATGAAAACGGGCGTTAACTTTTATGAAATTGCCACAGACGAGGAAGCTCGCAAGATTGCCAAAGAGCAACTTCATTTGGAGGTTGAGACTAGAATGTCCAGAGGACATCTCGTCAATCTTGCTTTTGAAGAATTTTGTGAGTCAGATCTGATACAACCAACATTTGTATTACATCACCCTGTTGAAGTGTCACCACTTGCAAAGAGAAATCCGGACAACCCTGCTATCACGAATAGATTTGAAGCTTTTGTAAATACGTGGGAAATTGCAAATGCGTTTTCTGAGCTCAATGATCCAATCGACCAAAAGCAACGTTTCGAGGATCAGATGTTACAAAAGGAAGCTGGAGACGATGAAGCTCATATGATGGATGAGGACTTTATCAATGCACTTGAAGTCGGACTTCCTCCGACTGGTGGACTTGGTATAGGTGTGGATCGTTTGATCATGCTCATCACCAATGCTACTTCAATTAGAGATGTCATCTTGTTCCCAACGATGAAACCAATAAAATAGTAGATTGAAATATTCTGGAAACCTTGCAACGGATCAACGTTGTAAGGGTTCCTGTTTTATTTTTAGTTTTTATATTATCTCATGTTTAAAGGTCGTGTTCAGGGGTATCAATAAATTTGTCAGCGGATTTCAAACTTTTTGCTTGATTGTAAAATGAAATTGAAACAATAAAAAAATCCACAGTGTGCCAACCTGTAATATAATTAGTTCACCACAAACAATTATAAGGAGGGCATCACTATGGATACCATCAATGATACACCAGTTGACCGAAAGAATAAACATCTAAGTGCATTTGAGCGGGGTGAAATTGCATCTCTGCTCAAAGAGGGCTACCGCGCTTATGCCATCGCAAAGAAGCTAGGACGAGCTTACAACACGATTCGAGCCGAACTCGATAGAGGAACTGTCACACAGATCAAAAACGACCGGGAAGTGAAGGTCTACTATCCTGATACCGGTCAGCTCATTTACGAGCGTAATCGGGAAAACTCGAAGAAACAATACAAGCTGCTCCAGTGCCAAGCCTTCATCAAGCATGTTGTGAAACAGTTCAGAAA
>JAWSUW010000198.1:0-5100 GCA_033549245.1 Bacillota bacterium
CTGCCAGGCTTTTGTACGCTTGTCATTTTCCCCAAAGGATTCAGCGGCATTCTTAAGGGCAGACTCCAACGTACCGATTTTATTTTTCTGTGCATCAATTTCTTTGTTCAGCACTTCATTTCGTGCTGTAATGGCCCGCACAGATTTATCCTGTTTATCAAACTGGGATGTAACCAGATTCATTTCAGAGCCCAGTACCTTAAAGCTTTGATTGATGTCCCTTAATGAATTTTTGAACTCGCGCTCACCTTCTACACCAATCTTGAACCCAAAATTATCATATCCCATATGTGTAGTTATCCTCCTTTCTCCCGTATTCATAGAAAAACCGGGGAACCCATAAAGAATTCCTCGGATAATTTTTTAAGGTCTTTTCTTTCTAAACAAAAATGGCATTGCCAACGACAGCGGCGGTGGAGTATTGATAGTAGAAATATCTTGAAGTGGTTTACCGCGCTCATCGAGGTATCTATTTGCCAATTCCGGAGTAACTGTTGCATATATACATGTTGTTGCAATGGTTGAATGACCTAGAAAAGCCTTTATGGCAACAAGCGAATCTCCTGCCTCGAGCATATGAACCGCAATCGAATGTCTGAATGAATGTGGTGAGTAACTGTTTTCCCTGAAAAGTTGGGGATTCTGCTCCTTAGCCTTGATGACATATTTTTTGACGATCCCCTCAACACAAGAGATGCTCATATGCTCGTGAGTCTGGCTTGAGAACAAATGTCTATCTCTTGTTTTCTCAGATAAGAGATCAAGATTTCTAACCCTCAAGTACTCTTTCAAAATGGCTGTACAATTATCTGGGATTGTAACTACACGGGACTTCTTCCCTTTTCCAGTTAAACGTATCTTAGTTGGTGAACCTAAAGTTATGTCATCAAGGGTAATATCACAAATCTCTTGTGCACGGGCACCAGTTGCATATAACAAGCTTAGAAGCGTCACGTCACGCTGACCAATCAATCTGGTGGTGTCTTGCATTTTCAACAAGATTGTAATTTCTTCTTTTGAGAAGTGTTTGAATCCAAGCTTTTTAGGTTCTCTCTTTTTGGGCACCTTCGAAATACTTGTGTAGAAAGGTAGGGCTGCAGAGAACGACTTTTTGGATGCGAATTTTGCGAATGATACTATTGCAGCACGTCTGAGGTTTCTAGTTTTTGCAGAGCATTCACGCTCATTCTCAAGATAAAGTAAAAAAGATTCGATTGTATCTCCAGATAAATCTTGAAATGTCACCTTGTCTGGTTGAATACCTCTTTCTCTTAATAGGTACTGGAACAAAAGCTGAAACGCATATTGGTATGCAGTGATAGAGTTGTCGCTCAGTCCTTTAACATCTGTAAGATAGTTAGTGAAGAAATCCTCAAGCATCAATAAAACTTCGCCATTTTTTTTACTCATTCGAAGTTCACCTCCGGAAATACAGATATCGTAGCCTTTTCTACAATATCCTGAGAATCCAGATAAACAGTGTAATCAGAGGTCAGATACTTTTCAGTTCCATAGAATGATTCGTGCCCTAGATACGTGGATAAATATGGTGCTGTTTCTTCAAGGGTACGGCCTTCTGCAACAGACTTCTGAAATGATTTGAAAGCGAAATAATGTCTAAGAGTATGTGGACAGATGCACCTCTCAAAAGGTTCTTTTCGCTCATTGCTAATATTTGCTTTACGTATAACTTTGCCAAACCAATACCAAAACGCCCCTGGAAGGTATGGATTACCATCTCTACTGGAGTTCCCAAACAAGTATTCGGTATCGTAATAATCAGAAAACCTGCGGCATCTATACTGACTCAGTAGATCTCTCAGAGAGTTACTAATGGGGACACGTCGTTGTCTATTGTTCTTTGCTTTCTTGATTGTAATGACACCAGTGTCAAGGTCGATATCTTGCCATTGTAAAGCAACTGCTTCTCCAACTCTTAATCCACAACCGTAAAGCACACGCAATAGAATCGGGAAAATATAAGCTGTTTCAGTCTTTGTATAGCTCGCCTTAAAGTTATCTGCTACAGCAATAATAGCTCCAAATTCTTCATCCGTAAAAGTATAACTAATGTGCGATGATGACGCTCGGTATAAGTCGGGTTCACAAGCAGGAATATTAATTGCGGTCAAATATTGAGAGAATTTTCGAATGCGACTAATGATATAGTTTCTTGTGGTTTCTGCAACAGTTAGAGTATTCAGCCATTCTCCCACAAGATTTTCATTCAAAGATTTTTCTTGAATCTTTGATTTAACCATATAATCATCAAGACTCCTGAACGTTGAGATATAGCTTTCTGTATCTCTTTTTCCAGCGCGCAGTAACTCCAGGTATTCGTACATTTCATGTGAAAGGGCACCTTTAAAAATGATTTCCATCTTTTAGACCTCCTCGCCTGATAAGTATTTTTCAAGCAATTCACTAGGCAATGGAATATCAAGAGCACAGGTCCTCAAGCCTTCTATCGAATATTCCACATAATGGCGAGTGGATTCAGGATTGACGTGGCCTAAAAGAGTTCGAACTACTTCATAAGGAACACTTTCGGAAATTAACTGACTGGCAAAAGTCATTCTCAGTGAATGAGGACCATGATGCCGATCACCAAAATTAATTCCAGATTTAATAAAATGCCTTGAAACAATATCAGTGATAGTATGCCTACCCAATGGGTGCCCGTATCCGTCTAAAAACAAATACGGTTCTTGTGATTCTTCGCGCCCACTACTAATGTAGTTTTTAAGAGCTTTTGAGACTTCTTCAGGTAAGGAAAGCTTGTGATCCACCGAGGTTTTTAGCTGAGTGAATTCTACGGTAGCATTTTGGAAATCGATATTTTCAAAACATAAAAGGCGGATGTCAGAAGCTCTCAGTCCAAGTCGCACAGCTATCAGGATAATGGCATAGTCACGTTTTCCTTGAGGTGTGAATGTCTCTACGCTATTCAATAATTGTTGAACTTCTGCTTCAGTATAAACCGAGGGGATCGATCGTCGCTTTGATGGTGCTAGCAAAATACCAGTGTAATCCGTTGTTATGATATCCGTACTCACTAAGAATCTAAACAGTCGTTTTGCATAAGGCACAAAGTGATATTTGTTTGTTGAGCGCAAATAGGAGTTAATGAGAATCTTTGCATCAATTTCATCCCACTTATTGGCTCCTTGTTCAACAAAATCCAATATCATTTTTGTGCAGGCGTTGCGATATTGTTCTACAGTGACTTCCTTTAGGCCTTCTTTCCTTATTGAATCTAGGAATAGGTCAAAAACTTCGCAAAATTGCTCGGGGCACTGTAACTTAACACCACGTTTTTGATACACACGGAGATCACGTGGTTTACGCTGCCAAAAATTATTGCCATAAAGATGTTCGTTTAAATGTCGAATAGTCTTGCGGCGACGATCCAAAGTCGTTTGACCATGATAACCACGCTCTTTCTCGGATTCATAAAAATCCATACCTATCTCTGGGGAGTACTCAGCATGATCATTTTCGATAGCATAATTCACTAATAGGTCTATCGATCTACTGAAGTTTTTGTACTCCCGCGGGTGATTTCTCCCGCTTTTGATGTAGTCCATAAAGTCTGTCTTTAGCATGTGCCAATAATTACTTGTGCTGTTGTCCATAATACTTGCTCCTTTCGAATATTTTTTGGAATGCATATGCGATTCCTTAAGACAAGTATAGCAACAGCACAGCAATAATTATCCGAGAAGATTATTGCCAAATATTCGATTTTACAATAACTCACAAGAGAAAGGAGGATAACTACACATATGGGATATTCGGACTTCGGCCTAAAAATAGGTATTGAGGGTGAAAAAGAATTCAAGAACTCTCTTCGAGATATTAATCAAACATTCAAGGTGCTGGGTTCTGAAATGAATCTAGTCACTTCACAGTTTGATAAGCAAGATAAATCCATCAAGGCTATTACAGCAAGAAATGAAGTGTTAAATAAAGAGATTGATGCTCAGAAAAACAAAGTATCCACCCTTGAAGCTGCGCTGAAAAATGCTGCTGAGTCCTTTGGGGAGAATGACAAAAGAACAAAAGCCTGGCAGATCCAGCTAAACAATGCAAATGCAGACCTAAACAAAATGGAAAAAGAGCTGGATGACAACAATAAGGCACTAGATGCAGCAAGTGATGGGTTTGATGATGCTGGTAAAGAAGCGGACAAGTTTGGGGATGAAATCAAAGACTCTGCTAAAGTAGCAGATGATTCCGGTGGTAAATTTGAAAAGCTCGGTTCAGTTATGAAAGGCGTGGCCGCAGGGATTGGTGTTGCTATGGCAGCCATTGGAACTGCAGCGGTAACTGCAGGTAAAAAGCTCTATGATATGGCAAATGAGGCAGCTGCTGCAGGGGATGAGATCGATAAAGCCAGTCAGCGAATCGGTCTATCCAGAAAAGGTTATCAAGAGTGGGATTATGTCCTTTCACAAAATGGCGCTAGTATCTCCTCCTTAGAAAACGGGATGAAGAAGCTTAACAATACCGTGGACGATGCCATCAATGGAAGTGCCTCTGCCACAGAAAAGTTTGAACGACTGGGCATCTCTATGGCAGACCTTGAGGGTAAATCTCGAGAAGAAGTCTTTGAGATGACTGTAAGAGGACTTCAGGGCATTTCAGATGAAGGTGAAAAAGCAGCCATTGCCAACGACCTTTTAGGAAATGCTTCAGTGGAGTTATCCGCTCTTTTAAACCAGACCGCTGATAGTACAGAGAATTTGAAGAATAAAGCCAGCGAGCTTGGTTTGGTGATGAGTGATGAATCGGTGGATGCGGCAGTGAATTATACCGATGCGATGGATAATCTCACCAGGTCTTTTACCGGGGTAAAAAACAATATCACCTCACAGCTTCTACCGGGGTTTACAATGGTCCTTGATGGACTTACAGGACTGATTACGGGACAAGAAGGAGCCGCAGAGCAGCTAAAAGAAGGAGCCAAAGAGACAGTTGAACAGATCGCCATCATTCTTCCTCAAATCCTGGAAGTGGTCACAGGGCTTATTTCAGCCATTGCAGAAGTGGCTCCAGATTTAGTTCTCGCTCTTGTAAGCGGTATTTTGGATAACTTGC
>JAWSUW010000199.1:0-5055 GCA_033549245.1 Bacillota bacterium
CGTCGAGAGTGGTTGAGAAAGATCTCAATGAAGCCGATCATAAAGAACTTATCAATAAGTTCATAAGTGAAGTAGGTGAAACGCAATGGCAAAGTTAGTCGATATCACGTATTCTCAGGCAATTTTCGAGTTTGCCTTGGAATCGGACCGTTTGGATCAAATCCAAAAGGAGTTTGATTTTTTTGCCAAAGCGCTAGAGGATTGCCCCGAGTATTTCGAGATCATTAAAACACCAGTAATCAACGTGAAAGAAAAGAAAGAAATAATCACTGAGACTTTCAAAGACAGTATTTCCGAAGAACTGCTCAATTTTCTGAAGATAGTGCTGGACAAGAATCGTGGCTCAGAATTACTAAATATCAAACACGACTTTGATCGTCGTGTGGATGAACATAATAACATTTTAAAAGCATCTGTGGAATCCGTGATTCCATTAACTGATGAGCAGCTTGGAGCCCTATCAAACTCTCTGGAAAAGATAACTGGTAAACATATAGTTTTGATTTCCAGTTTAAACCCAACTTTAGTGGGTGGACTTGTAGTAAAGATGGGAGACCAGATTATAGATGGATCGGTCAAATTCAAGCTGGAAGGTATGCTCGAAGGTTTAACTCAAATAATAATTTAGTGGGAGTGTGTTAGACATGAATCTAAGACCAGAAGAAATTAGTTCTGTGATCAAATCGCAGATTAAGAAATATGAGTCTAAGCTTCAAGTAGAGGATACAGGTACTGTCATTCAGGTTGGCGATGGTATTGCTAGAGTCCATGGGCTTCAAAATTGTATGTCCGGGGAGCTTCTTGAATTTCCCCATGAAGTATATGGCATGGTACTTAATCTCGAAAAAGACAGTGTCGGTGTCGTTTTGTTTGGCTCAGACGAATATATAAGAGAAGGGGATTTGGTTAAGCGTACAGAGCGGGTTGTTGAAGTGCCGGTAGGCGAAAACATTTTTGGCAGAGTAGTAAACTCACTTGGCCAACCGCTTGATGGCAAAGGCCCGATTCCATCTGATAAATTTAGACCAATTGAAGCTAAAGCTTCAGGTGTTATTGAAAGAAAATCAGTATTTGAACCGCTTCAGACTGGTATCAAAGCGATTGACTCCATGATTCCAATCGGCCGCGGCCAAAGGGAACTCATCATCGGTGACCGTCAAACAGGTAAGACCGCAATAGCGATTGATACAATCATCAATCAGAAAAATACTGATGTTTATTGTATTTATGTCGCTATAGGACAAAAAAAATCTACTGTGGCTCAAATCGTCAAGCAACTTGAAGACAACGGTGCAATGGATTACACTTGTATTGTTGCAGCAACCGCTTCAGACCCTGCGCCACTTCAATACATCGCACCTTACGCAGGAGTAACAATGGCAGAGGAACTCATGTATGCTGGAAAGCACGTTCTCATCGTTTATGATGACCTCTCCAAACATGCCGTAGCTTATCGTGCCATGTCTTTGCTTCTGAGAAGACCACCAGGACGTGAAGCGTTTCCTGGAGACGTATTTTATCTACACAGTAGATTACTTGAGCGCGCTGCAAAGCTTAGTGACAAACTCGGTGGTGGTTCAATCACAGCGCTCCCGATCATCGAAACTCAAGCAGGTGACGTCTCGGCTTATATTCCTACAAACGTCATCTCTATAACAGATGGTCAGATTTATCTTGAGTCAGAACTCTTCTTCTCTGGACAGAGACCAGCTGTAAACCCTGGAATTTCAGTGTCAAGGGTTGGTGGTTCCGCTCAGATCAAAGCTATGAAGAAAGTTGCAAGTAAGATCAAACTTGAACTCGCGCAATATAGAGAGCTCGCTGCTTTTGCACAGTTCGGTTCCGAACTAGACAAAGACACAAAAGCGACACTTGAACACGGTGAAAGACTCATGCAAATTCTGAAGCAAGCGCAGTATAAACCGATGTCTGTTCAGCATCAGGTCATGTCAATCTATACGATTGTCAACCGTTATATGACAGATGTAGCTGTGGATCATATTCGTCGTTTCGAGACGGAATTGCTTGAATTCTTGGATATCAATTATCCTGAAATAGGAAAAAGTATTGTTGAGGCAAGTGAATTAACAAAAGATATGGAAGAAAAACTTGAAAGCGCAATCACAGAGTTTAAAAAAAGCTTTAAAGTAGAGTAAACTTCCTGACAGGAGGGGTAACATGGCAGGTAGCGGTACGCGTGATATAAAAAGAAAAATTAGAAGTGTCAATAGTACCATGCAGATCACAAAGGCGATGGAATTGGTCTCTACTGCGAAGTTAAAAAGAGCTCGTAAGCGTATGGATATCACAAAACCTTATTTTGAAACAATCCAAAAATCCGTACTTGAAATATTGGGTTCAGACAAAACCATCAAGACCAGTTACGTTTCCGATAAGGAAATTGTAAAAACACTTTATATCATCATAACATCAGATCGTGGTCTTTGTGGAGGATACAACGCCAATATTATCAAAAAGGCGCTGGAAAATGTTGATGATAAGGAAAATTCAAGATTTCTAGCCATTGGAAGAAAAGGTAACGAAGTTCTAGCGAGACATGAATTCGAAATTTTGGATAGTTTTCTTTATATTTCAGAAAAACCTGAGCACATCCATGCATCGCAAATTGCGAAAATTGCTACGGACCTTTACAGCAAGGGTGAAGTAGATGCCATTCAACTCGTGTATACGAGATTTGTAAGCACCATATCACAAGTGGCAACAATGCTTCAATTGTTGCCAATCGATCGTCCGGATATTGAGGAAGAGGATGAATTGAAAGAATTTATCGTATATGAGCCTTCACCGGAGGACGTGTTGAGATATATTATTCCAAAGTATATTGAAAGCACCATTTATGGCGGCCTGATTGAATCTGCTGCCTCAGAACAGGCAGCTAGACGCATCGCAATGGAAAGTGCCTCGGACAATGCGGAAGAGATTATTGACGAATTGGTACTTTCGTACAACCAAGCGAGACAAGCGGCTATTACTCAAGAAATATCAGAAATTGTCGGTGGTGCTGAAGCACTAAAATAATGTTTGAAAAGGAGTGAGAGTATGGATCAGACGATTGGTAAAATCGTTCAAATCATTGGACCTGTACTCGATATTAGATTCGAAGCAGGAATGCTTCCTAATATTTATGATGCAATCAGGATTGATTATAAGGACATACATGTTGTTTCTGAAGTTTTGCAACACATCGGAGATAATACTGTCAGAGCGGTAGCAATGAGTTCTACAGATGGTCTTGTAAGAGGGATTGAAGCTGTATCTACAGGGAATCCAATATCTGTACCAGTTGGAAATGCAACATTGGGCAGACTCATCAACGTACTTGGGGAAACAATTGACGAAAAAGGTCAAATCGAACAAAGTGATGCGGAATTTTGGCCAATCCATAGAGATGCCCCTCCATTTGTGGAGCAGGGTACATCAGCTGAAATGCTCGAAACAGGCATAAAGGTTGTAGACCTAATCGCCCCATATGCAAAAGGTGGAAAAATTGGCCTTTTCGGAGGTGCTGGTGTTGGTAAGACGGTAATCATCCAAGAACTTATAAACAATATCGCAACTAACCACGGTGGTCTTTCTGTATTTGCCGGCGTTGGTGAGAGAACCCGTGAAGGAAATGACCTTTATCATGAGATGAAAGAATCGGGAGTTCTTGAAAAAACGGCTCTTGTTTTCGGACAAATGAATGAGCCTCCTGGAGCAAGGATGCGTGTTGGTTTAACAGGTCTGACGATGGCAGAATACTTCAGAGATCAGGAAGGCAAAGACGTTCTACTCTTTATCGATAACATTTTCAGATTTACACAAGCAGGTTCTGAGGTTTCCGCACTTCTTGGTCGTATGCCAAGTGCTGTTGGCTACCAGCCTACACTTGCCACAGATATGGGTGCGTTACAAGAGCGCATCACATCGACAACCAAAGGTTCCATCACATCGGTTCAAGCGGTTTACGTTCCTGCAGATGACCTTACTGACCCGGCTCCTGCAACAACATTCTCGCATCTTGATGCGACTACGGTACTTTCCAGAAAGATTTCTGAGCTCGGAATTTACCCTGCTGTGGATCCACTGGATTCCTCATCAAGAATTTTGATGCCAGACGTTGTTGGCCAAGAGCACTATAATACTGCACGTGATGTTCAAGAAATTCTTCAGAGATACAATGAACTTCAAGACATCATCGCAATCCTAGGTATGGATGAACTTTCCGATGCTGACAAATTGGTCGTGAGTAGAGCTAGAAAAATTCAGAGATTTTTATCGCAACCATTCCATGTTGCTGAGCAATTCACAGGATTCAAAGGTGTTTACGTTCCTATTAAAGATACTATTCGCGGTTTCCGAGAGATTTTAGATGGCTCTCACGATGAAATTCCAGAGCAAATGTTCCTCTACTGTGGAACAATCGAAGATGTTGTTGAAAAATTTAAAAATAGCAGGGCATAGTGGAGGTGTTTAGATGGGCAATAAGTTCAAGCTTGAAGTAGTCACGCCTGATCGTTCATTTTTTAATGGTGAGACAGATATGGCAATTATGCGGACGACTGAGGGCGATATAGGAATTTTATATGACCACGAACCTCTAGTATCCCCTTTACGAGTTGGTAGTCTTCGAATCAGACAAGATGATCGGACATATCTATGGGCGGCATGTTCAGCGGGATTTGTCACTATTAATGACACTGTCGTCACAATGATAGTGGATTCGGCTGAATGGGTGGATGAAATCGATATGGATCGCGCACTTGAGGCAAAACGGAGAGCTGAAGCCCGCATATATGAAGGCAATGACAAAGAAGTGGATATTGTCAGAGCAAGAGCGGCACTTGAGCGTGCCATAAATCGTATCAAACTTAGAGAAATTCGTAAGTAAGAAACTAGGGATGACCAGCCGAGAGGCTGGTCACCTCTGTTTCTTCGTGCCTAGGGATGACCAGCCATGCGGCTGGTCACCTCTGTTTCTTCGTGCCTAGGGATGACCAGCCGAGAGGCTGGTCACCTCTGTTTCTTCGTGCCTAGGGATGACCAGCCGAGAGG